>JAGALE010000028.1 GCA_017625335.1 Lachnospiraceae bacterium | reverse complement strand
GTGTCAGAGATAGCCTCTTAGGTAAAGTTCCTAATGATTGGGATATTACTACTTCTGCAAATCCTTATGAGGTGAAGAAAATATTTAGAAAAACCATAGATACCGGAATTCAACATGGAACAGTAACGGTTATGGTTGACAGAAAATATATAGCCAGCCAAACAGCAGATATATCATCAGCTGGTAATCCAGAGCAAGTAGCAGATATATCATCAGCCGGCAATACAGAGCTATTATCAGGTTATGCATCAAATGTAAATACAGAGAAGCAGGTGGACCATGGTGTGGTCGGTGATACAAGTCATCACTTAGTACAAGAAACAACCGACGGCTCAAAGCAACAATCAGGACAAGCAATTAAGCCGGCAGAAAAGAAAATCAATCACTATGACTACGCCTTCGAGGTAACCACCTACAGAGTAGATGGTGAGTATGAGGATCATAGAAGACCGACAGAGGTTACATTTACAGCATGCCTAGAGGAGGATCTAAAGAGAAGAGACTTCACTATTAATGCTATGGCTTACAACCACGAGAAGGGTGTTGTTGATATATTCGGTGGACAGCAGGATTTGGCTGATGGAATAATAAGAGCAGTTGGTGTGGCAGAGGAAAGATTCACTGAGGATGCACTTAGAATTTTAAGAGCGGTTAGATTTGCTGCTCAGCTTGGATTCGATATAGAGGAAGAAACCAAGAAGGCTATGACAAAGCTTGCGGATAGTCTTAGGTTTATTAGCGCAGAGAGAATTCAGGTAGAGCTTACAAAGCTTATAACATCCAAGCATCCGGACAGGCTAGTGGAGGCATACAATTTAGGACTAACCAAGGTGGTATTGCCTGAGTTTGATGTTATGATGGAGACAGAGCAGGACAATCCTCATCATCTGTATAATGTAGGTATTCATACCATAAAGGTAATGGAGCATGTTCCTCCTACACCAATATTGAGATATACTGCACTTTTGCATGATGTAGGAAAGCCTAAGACTAAGACCTTTGATGATGATGGAATTGGACATTTTTACGCTCATCAGGCTGTGGGTGCTGATATGGCCAGGGATATACTTAAGAGATTGAAGCTGGACAATCATACCATAGATGAGGTCTGTCTGTTAATTAAGGAGCATGATTTTAGTCTGCATGGAACTAATATAAAAGCATTTAGAAGATTCCTGAATAGAATTGGAAAGGAAAGATTTCAGGATTTTCTTACCATAAAAAGAGCAGATATGGCAGGTCAAAGCGACTATAATAAGGAGCTAAGAGAAGGCTACGTGAAAGATATGATAGCTATGTTTGAGCAGGTTAGCGATGAAAAACATTGTATCAAAATGTCTGAGATGGCTATACGTGGGCAGGATTTGATTGAGATGGGAATCAGTCCCGGTAAGGAGATGGGTAATATACTAAAAGCTTTATTCGAAAAGGTTTTGGATGACCCATGCTTGAATGATATAGAAATATTGAAAAAGATGGTTGAAGAAAAAAGGTATTAAATCATCCCCCCTCACATACAATTTATAAGACTAGTATGTGGGAGGGGATTTTCAATTGGCTGAAAAAATGTCAGAGGTATACAGTGCTTACGATATACAGATAAATCAGGTGATGCGAGGAAGAGGTGCATTTATATTAAGGACGGATAAAGGGCTGTTTCAGCTCAAGGCATTAGATGGGAGTCCTAGCAGACTAGAGGCGGAATTTGAATTCAAGGAAAGCCTTCGCGCCATAGGCTTTGACAGCATAGATTACTGTGTAAAAAATGTGGATGGTGAGCTTTACACCTGCGACAGATATGGAAACCCATATGTGCTTCGAAGATTTTTTATGGGTAGAGAATGCAACCCATTGAATCCGCAGGATATTGTGATGGGAGTGAGAAACCTAGCAAAGCTTCATCAGGCAGGTAAGGAAGCATTTGAAAAGGGTGAAAAGGATGTTCACATCAGACTAACAGGAGATTTCAAGAAGAAAAATCAGGCAATAAAAAGAGTGAACAATTACATACTGAAGCAAAAGTCAAAGAAGGAATTTGAGGTAAAATACCTTAAGACCTATGATTACTTTTACGAGCAGGGCGTAAGCTGTCAGATACAGTATGAGAAGCTAGGAGCCTGGGGAAATGTAACGGCAGGAGCAAGCAATGTGGGCGAATACATGACAGCTGGTGGAGCAAGCAATGTGGGCGCATATATGACAGCTGGTGGGGCAAGCAATGTGGGCGGATATATGACAGCTGGTGGAGCAAGCAATGTGGGCGCATATATGGCAGCTGGTGGAGCAAGCAATGTGGGCGCAAATATAACAGCTGGTGGAGCAACAGTTGCAGGCATGGAATCAGGCGAAGGTGATGGTGGCGCAACTCACTTGGGGTATTGTCATGGTATGTACAACCATCATAGTCTGGTTATGACCGAGGAGCCTGGTGCGCCGGTGGGCACCATAGCATTTGACAAATTTTACCTTGGTAACCAAATGGATGATTTGTATCATTATGCCCGCAAAGTGGTTGAAAAAAATGACTATAGCTTCAGCGTGCTTAACACAATTCTAGAGGAGTATGACAAGGTAAATGCACTTACTAAGGAGGATTACCAGTATATTTACATCAGTTATCTGTATCCGGAGAAATTTTACAAGCTTGCTAATCAGTATATGAATGGAAGCAAGAATTGGTTAAGTCCAAAGCTGTTGGAAAAGTTAGACAGATATATTGCTGATGAGGGAAAAAAACAGTATTTGTTAGATAAAATGAAGAAAATGTACCTATAAAAACAAAAAAAACTATAAAAATAAAACTCTATCTTCACATTTTAGATTTTATCTAGTATAATAAACAAGTTAAGGTGGGATTTATGCGTAAAAATCTGATATTTATGACAATTTTATGCTTTCTTCTCCTGTTTGTTGGGTGTAAAACTCCTACTGATGTGAAGGTTTACGAGGGTACGGAAGAGGTAACAGTCACCCACGTGGAGGTAGAGAGAACAGCGGTGGTAACAGGCATCGACCTGGAGACCAATGAGATTCGCTTTAAGGACTGTATGGATTCTGAGGACTTTAGGCTAATCTATCATGGTGGCGTTAGTGTGCTCAATAACTATGGCAGAGATATAGGTATATCGGGCATCGGTAACGGCAGCGTGGTTGATGTGCTTTATTATGAGGACACAGAGAAGATTGTAAGCATAACTATTAACGACAAGACGACTGTGCTAAAGGGAGTTACAAAGTTTAGTGCAGATTCTGACAATGGCACTGCAAAGTACAAAGGTACCAGCTGTGGCTTGTGGGATGAGGTTGTGGCCTATGATGGCGATAAACGATTAGATATTACAGAGATTAATACTGAGGATCAGGTAACACTTAATATATTTGCCGGTAAGGTGGTTTCAGTTGTAGTTGAGCTTGGACACGGATATGTGCGACTTAGCAACCAGGATACCTATGTGGGTGGTATGGTGGAAATAGGTTATGACGTTATCGTGCCGGTGACCTCGGATATGCTGGTAGCGGTTCGCGAGGGCAAATACACCCTTAGAATTTACAATGGCAATTACAGTGACAGCAAGCCTGTTGAGGTTAAAAAGGGCAAAGAGGTTACGGTGGATTTGGCGGATATAGCAGTGCCAACCGGAACGGTTACATTTAACATTACTCCGGCGGAAGCCACTTTATATGTAAGCGGCGAGGAGCAGGAAGATTTTGTTTACACAAACCTTTATGGAACCTATGGAATAAGAGTAACCTGTGAGGGATATAACGCTTTCAATGGAAGCTTTAAGATATCTCAGCCGGTGAATACATTTGATATAGAGCTTAAACCTAATGAGGATTTGACTGAAGAAACAACTGAGGAGACTACGGAGACCACTCAGACTACTACAGAAAGCACAGAGACAACAGCTACAGAGAGTACGGGCGGTTCAGGCGACGGAACTGGCGGTTCTGGAAATGGAGCCGACGGCTCAGGTGGTTCGGGAGACTCAGGGGATACTACAGAGGTCAACACCGCGGTGTCCGGAACTGAAGGGTCAAATACAACAGCTAACACCATCACTGTCCTTGGGCCGGTAGGCGCGGGAGTATATGTGGATGGTGACTATGTGGGACTAGCACCTGTAAAATTCCCGAAGGTGGTGGGAACCCACACCATAACACTTTATAAGACAGGCTATCTTATAAAGAGCTACACTATAACTGCAGCGGACGATGGAGAAGATGATGAGCACACCTTCCCTGAACTAACATCAGTGTTTGATGCGCTGGAGGAGTAGCGTTGCAATGTGTGATAAATAAGAAGACAAAGGATTTATTAAGTCTTGAAATAAGGAGGAACATCATGGATTACATGAAAGCGTATGAGGAGTGGTCAACCAATCCATTCTTCAATGAAGCAACTAGAAATGAGCTTTTAGCAATTAAGGATGATGAAAAGGAAATTAAGGAGCGTTTTTATGCGGACCTTGAGTTTGGTACAGCCGGACTTAGAGGTATCATTGGCGCAGGAATTAATAGAATGAATGATTATGTGGTTGCTAAGGCTACACAGGGTCTTGCAAACTACATAAAGCTTCGTAAAAAGCAGAACAGAGGAGTTGCAATAGCATTTGACTCAAGAAGATGCTCACCGGAATTTGCAGATGTAGCAGCACTTTGTCTTGCAGCAAATGGTATCAAGGCATATGTATTTGACTCTCTTAGACCAACACCAGAGCTTTCATTTGCAGTTAGATATTTAAATTGTGTGGCTGGTATTAATATAACAGCAAGCCACAACCCACCTGAGTACAATGGTTACAAGGTTTATTGGGAGGATGGTGCACAGATTACACCACCTCACGATGCTGGTATTATGAAAGAGGTTAAGGCAATCACTGTTCAGGATGCGTTAACTATGCCTAAGCAGGAGGCTATTCACGAGGGACTTTATGAGATAATCGGCAAGGAGCTTGACGATGCATATATGGCGGAGCTTAAGAAGCTTGTTATCCACCAGGAGTGTATAGATAAGTATGGCAAGGAGCTTAAGATTGTTTATACTCCACTTCATGGAACAGGTAATATTCCAGCTAGAAGAATTCTTAGAGAGCTTGGATTTGAAAATGTATATGTTGTACCTGAGCAGGAGCTTCCAGATGGAAACTTCCCAACAGTAAGCTATCCAAATCCAGAGGCAGAGGAAGCATTTACCCTTGCTCTTAAGCTTGCAAAGGAGAAGGATGCAGACTTGGTTCTTGCAACTGACCCAGACGCAGACAGACTTGGTGTATATGTTAAGGACAAGGCAGGAGAATATCACTGCTTAACCGGTAACATGTCAGGAAGCTTACTTGCAGATTATGAAATTGGTCAGATGAAGGCTACAAAGGGACTTCCAGAGGATGGAGCACTTGTTAAGTCAATCGTTACTACAAACCTTGTAGATGAGATGGCTAAGCAGTATGGCATTAGACTTATAGAGGTTCTTACAGGCTTTAAGTTTATCGGACAGAAGATGCTTGAGTTCGAGCAGAAGAGAAACGGAACATACCTCTTTGGATTTGAGGAGAGCTATGGATGTCTTATCGGAACTCACGCAAGAGATAAGGACGCAATTGTTGCAACTATGGCACTTTGTGAGGCAGCAGCATACTACAAGTCACTCGATATGACTCTTTGGGATGCAATGGTTCAGGTATATGAGAAGTATGGTTGCTATGTAGATGATATTAAGACTCTTACTCTTAAGGGAATTGAGGGCTTAGAGCAGATTCAGAAAATTATGAATCACTTAAAGGAGAATACACCTACAGAAATCGCAGGTTACAAGGTTCTCTTAGCTAAGAACTATGACAATGACACTGTTACTAATATGAAAAATAAGGCAGTAGTACCTACAGGACTTCCAAAGTCAAATGTAGTTTACTACGATCTTGAGGGTGGTTCATGGCTTTGCGTAAGACCATCAGGAACAGAGCCAAAGATTAAGTTCTACTACGGAGTAGTAGGTAAGGATATAGAGGAAGCAAAGGAGCTTTCAGCTAAGTTTGGTGATGCTGTTCTTAAGATGATCGAATATATGATGTAAATGAGACCAGCAGAAAAGCGGATAAACTTTCCATAGTGCTTTAGCACTAAAAACAGAGAGAAAGGAAGTCGTCGTGCTCGCACGAAAAGACTTCCTTTCTTTCTGTTTTTATATTGCGCTTAGGCGCAATGTGGAAAGTTTGTCTGCGAGCTTCTATTGGGCGAAAACCAACACTGAGCCGAAACGAAGTGAAGGCGAAGTGATACACCGACTCAAAGCGAAGCGAAGAGGAGGTGATGGTTTTCGAACTGGTCTCAGTTACATCAGGGGGATTTGGGCCATAGAGAAGGTTTGTAGCTGAGGCTAGCGGTTATATAAGACCGCGCGGGTATATGGAAGAGGAGAGTGATGCTGTATACCCGCGGGAAGCTAGAAAAGAAGACCGCGCGGGTATATGGAAGAGGAGAGTGATGCTGTATACCCGCGGGAAGCTAGAAAAGAAGACCGCGCGGGTATAAGGTAG
>JAGALE010000291.1 GCA_017625335.1 Lachnospiraceae bacterium | reverse complement strand
GTATAGGAAACATTTTCAATTTTTACCTCGATGCTCTGTTCACTGGTTGCCTTTGCCTTAAAGGAAATATCATACTTTGTACCCTTTTTCAGCTCAACACCTTCCTGCATCAACATATTGAAGTATGCTTGACCACCCTTTGCACCATTTACTGCAAGATAATGATTACTACCATCCTGCTCTACCTTAGGTGCAGTCTGACAAGCAGCTCCACCGTCAGTATACTCTGTCCAGCCATTTAAGCCATCTTCAAAGTCACCATTGATTAATGGATAAATCTTTACATCATCATAGCTTACATTGTTGTCTGTTAAGCGCTTCATTACCACATTATCAAGAGTAATGCTGCCTGTTGTTTCCATATGTAATACAGCTTCCTTATCCGTAACATCAGCAGGCATAACAAAGGTCAACTCATAGCTACTCATATCTTTACTCAATGTAAACTGCTTATCAGCATATACCTTATTACCACTCTTATCTTGTAAGCTTACTGTCAAAGTCTTGCCCTCGCCTACTGCTTGTAAGGTAAGCTGATATTTATCACTCTGAAGAAGCTGAATTCCCTTCTGTTCTACGCATCCTGCCTTCCATGCTAATTCCCTGTTGCCATTTACCGTACTTCCTGCTTCCTTTGCAGCCTCATCCAGATTCCAGAAAGCAAGCTTTCCAGTTCCCTGATCAAAGGTACCATTGTAGATATGGTTTCCATCCTCTAATGGCTCCTTTGCCACATTGGTGTTATCTGTAGCTTCTGCCACCTTTACACATACATTGGCAATGCTAATCTTACCCGTATCAAGTCCCATATTAAACTCTAAACGAGCAGTTTCATCTGTTTCTGAATCCATCGTAAAAGTGAAGGAATAATGCTGTGGCTTTGTCTTTAAGGATGTTGTAAATGCATCAAAGCTTATCTCATAAGTATAGCCCTTTACCAAAGGAAGATGTTGTATCAGCTGTACTGCATAATTCTGATTACCGCCATTCGTAATATCAAACTCGGCATAAGTGTCATCCTCTACCTTATCCGTAGCATAAGTTGCAGCACCCTGATAATCACCTAATAAGAAATACCAGTGTCTTGACCAATTGTCCTTCATATCGGTTGATACAACACCTTTTGCATGTTCCACATTGGTATACTCTGTATCTGCAATAAAGTTTCCTTCTACATCTGCATATTTCTCTGTAAATTTATCAAAAGACTCCGCATCTGTTTCCTGCTTCGGTGCTTCTACTTCTCTGTCGTAATAACCCTCTGTATTGTTACGATATACTCTGACATAATCTACATCCATCTCTACTGGTTGCTCAAAGAGACTGTCTGCCGGTCTTAAACCGCCATCAAAGGTTCCACCTAAAGCCATATTTAATACAATGTGGAATGGCGCATCAAATGGCGCAGGATAGGCATAGTTTTCTGCATTTCCACTTCCCTTTGAATACCAGTTGGTTATTGTCTTTATTTCAACACCATCAACATACCATGTCAGTCTTCCCACATCCCATTCTAAAGTATAGGTATGGTAATCGGTAATACTGCCATTATTCGGTAACTCATAGGTTACACCTGCCGATTTATTGTTCGGCCATGGCTCACCGTAATGAATGGTTCCTAATACCTGATTCGTAAGTCTGCCTCTTGCTTACATAATATCAATTTCGCCACTAGAAGCCCATGTTCCATAATCATCCGTTGATGGAAGCATCCAAAATGCAGGCCAGATTCCATCTCCTGCCGGCATCTTAATCTTCGCTTCAATACGTCCATATGTTGTGGAAAATCCCTGATTTCCTTCTGCAAGACTTCGAATTCTACTAGAAGTATAAGTCTTTCCACCAATACTTTCTTTTTTTGCCTCAATGGTCAGTGTACCATCTCCCACGCTAAGATTATCAGAGGTATAATACTGCTCTTCCTCATTACCCCAGCCATTTAATCCATACTCTGCTCCAGTTCCATTCTGATAAGACCAGATATTGGTATCCAGAGAATTACCATCAAACTCATCCGCAAAAACAAGCTCCCAGATATCTTCCGCAAAAACTTGCTGATATACCTTCGCTGTTGTATATCCGTCTGCCTTGACTTTAATATCATATACACCTGCTGATGTAAAATAACTTCCATCAATATCAATGCTGTCAGAATCCTTATCAAAGCTTACTGCTTGTCCATTCACCAATACTTCACTAATAGCATCAGAAAAATCTTTATTTTCAAAGAATGTAAGAGTTATATCCTCACCAACAGTAGCACTTTCCTTGGATTCAGAAATGGCAATAACATCGCCTGTCTGCACAACCGGTTTATCTTCCGGCTTCTCTTCCGGTTCTTCTACTACCTCTTGGGTTGTAAGCTTTAGCTTAGAAATTGTAATATTTCCACTCTGATTAGGCTCATCTCCCCCCATAGTTCCCGGTGCAAAAAACAGCTGAGTTTGTGCCTGTGGCATAGGTGCTGAAGTCTTTTCAAAGTGATATGCCTCTCCTGCCTTAAGGGAAATCGTTTCAAAAATGACACCTGCTGCATCATCCAGCTTAATTACTATTTTCTTATCAATATCAGAAAGCAAATCACAGGAAAGTGTATATTCTGCTCCCTGAATAACATCAATTCCATCTATCTTATACTGAATAGCCCATTCGTTAGAACCATTGCCACCAAAATTTGAAGCCTTGATTATAGCAGTATCTCCATCCTCTTCTACCTCAGCAGTTGCACCTGCCCAGTCAGAACCACAATAAATTGACGTGGTAGCTGATTCAAAATTCATATACTCGCTGGCCTCAGCTTCTTCTGTTGTTGCTTCCTCTGTGGTTGTTACCTCATCAGAAGATTCTTCCTTTACTTCACCAAGTACAACAATCGTTGATTCACATTTGCTTTTATCAGATTCTGAGCCATCTTCTAAAACAGCAGTTACCTGAACCTTATGCTCTCCTGGTTCTATATTTTCAAAAGTATAGAAAGCAACCTGTGCATCCTCTTTGATTGCCTTTCCATCAAGATAAATTACGTATCTTGCAACTCCGTCCATACCGCAGGGACCATAAACCACCTCTAGCACATTCTCTCTAGGACTACCTATAACCAAACCTACTGGTGGATTTACTGTAATCTCTGATGCTACAGATACATTATCTTCTTCGGATACAACATTTTTCTTAGGTTCAACGTTTTC
>JAGALE010000290.1 GCA_017625335.1 Lachnospiraceae bacterium | reverse complement strand
CATATGGTTTAGATGATACACAAGCAGAGTATCTAATGGAAATGAAAATCAGAAGCATTACAACTGATAGAGCAGCTAAGGCACTCAAAGAGTTGGACGATGTAAGAGATAGAATTGCTTATAGTAATAAAGTGCTCAGCAGTGAGGTTGAACGTAAAACAATTATATTCAATGAACTGCAAGACATTATTGATAAGTATGCTAAGAATAATAAGACTATATTAGTACCTGAACTCAAAGAGGAAGATACTAAAGTACCTGAAGTAAAAGTAAGTGATGAAATTACAACTGTAATACTTACAAATAACGGATTTATTAAGCGATTAACAAGTACTAATGATATTATGAATAAGTATAAAACAACTACTGGAGATTATGAGGTAGCCCGTTGGACAATTAGAAATAATCAGCATATATTAGTATTTGATAGATTTGGTACAGTTCACAAAATATTAGTAGACAATATTGACTCTGGTAGGGGCAAGCTTGTAGATAAGTTGCACGAGAAGGCTGGTATTGAAAAGGCTGAGGATATAATTTGGGCAGACGCTTGTGGAGATTATGATAAGTACTTCAATCTTATTTATCCTAATGGTAAAGGTGTGAGAATTTACTATGCAGATGCTAAGCCTGAAGGTAATAGATTATCATATAGATTAGGTTACTCAGAAGTTAAACCTGGACAGTATTGGATTACAACAGAAAATCAGTTCTTCATGGTAACACATAGAATGAAGGCAGCATACTGTGATATAAGCAGATTAGGTTTAATATCTAATAGAACAGCATTTAAGATTGCTAGACTATCAAGTGGAGATTGGTTCACAAAGATTGTGTACTTAAAGGATGTACCTAATGTAGGACTTATAAATCTTGATAAATATAATAAAGATTACACTGTATCTATCGGTAATGACATATTATGGGTGGATGATGAGGCTATAGAAGAAGCTAAGAGACTTAGAGCTGAAGCTATGGAAAAATATAAACCAGTTGAAAATGCTGAGGAAACTAGTGAAGCTAATGCAGATACTCCTAATTGATGCATATAGATAGTTAATTAAAATTAATTATTTATAGGAGGTTAGGCATTAATGTGGGATAGAGTAGTAATTCCTTTGGGTATTTATGGTTCAGTTAAGGATATATTCAGTGCAGTATTACTTGGAGCTATAGACAGAAGCAATCCTGCTAATGCAGAATTAATAAAGAATAAGGTTATATTAGCAAAGTCTTGTAGACCCAGATTAACAGCTGATTTTCCCTTTAATATATTCTTTAATAATTATGCTATATTCTTTGAGATATTAGTAACACTACAAGTAAATACATTTACAGTTGAGCAGTTAGAATCTATTATAGAAACCAATAGAGACTTAATATTGGATAGCCCATACATAGATAAAAAGGCATATTCAACAACTGAAAATGGTAATATAGCAAGTGATGACGATATAGTTAATGCTATAACACATTCATTAATAGATGATTTAAACGAGCTATCAATGAATTATGTCACAGAAGAACAGTTTCAATCAGCTTGTAGAATATACAAAGATTGGTATAAAAATGCTTTTGCAGAGTTCACATCACTCAACATGGCATCTATAATGTCAGAAACAGGTTTCGATTGTAAAAAACCTGGTAGACGTGTAAGACACTATCAAGGTTTAGAGGATATGCAAGAGTATTATAATGAGAACATGAGAATAATAAAGTCATTATCAGATGAGAGTAGAATACAAACATATGTATTAAATGAGAATTGGCTTTATAATGAATTACAAAGTGAAGGAAAAGCAGACCATGGAGCTATGTTTTCTATAGGCATTAAAGAAATGGATGCTACAATAGGTGAACTTAGACGCGGGCATATGCTTGGTGTTATGGGTCCTCCTAAAGGTGGAAAGACACGTTTCACTAATTATTTAGTGCAAAGAGCATTATCATTAGGCTATAATGTATGTGTATGGCCGTTAGAAGGTGGTAAAGAAGAATGGGAGGCTATGCAAACAGCATGCTTCTTAGCTCAGAGTTCTTACTCAGCATTAAAGCAGAGTGGTAAATCTGGTAGTATGATAAGATTATCAAGTAAAGATATACTACAGAAACGCTACGGTAATTCACCAGAAATTAAAAAACAAGTAGCAGCAGCTAAAACAGTTATGGCTACAAGTGAAAAGTATGGAAGATTATCATTTATTACAGGTACTGCTTATGTTGAGGACTTTTTAGATGTGATTGAATCACACTGGGAAACAGAAAATCGTTTTGATGTTTTGGTAATTGACCAGTTAGTAAATATTATGTCAAAGAAGGGTAAAGGTAAGGTAGAAAGAATTTCTGAAGCATATATGGAGACAAAGAACTTCCTTGCTAATCGTTTAAAAGTTCCAGCACTTGGTATAATGCCAGCACAGCTTAAACAAGAAGTTGTAGACTTCTTAAGAAGGAACCCAGACGAGACTATTGATGTTACTAGTGGTGGAGAATCAGCAGAAACCGTTAGAACACCAGATGAGGTCATTGGGTTATTCAGTAGTAAAGAAGAGAGAGATAATAATATCATGAAAGTATATAGTGTAGCTTCACGTCATAATGGTTCATTCCAAGACTTCCAAGCACGCTGCTATCTTGAGTGTTGCTTCTTCTTAAGTCAGGACGAAGAAATAAAGCAGTAGTAATACATAATAGTTAAGCAGTAGTCAGTAGATTACTGCTTAACTGTGTATATAGGATATAAAAATTAATTAACATCCTAATTAACAACATAAGGTTAATTCAAGATAAATTAAATTAATTATTTGTAATAATTGAAAGGTGGATGTAGTAACATGGCTAAATTTTCAAAAGAGCTTTTAGATATGCTAACAGAATTTATGATTTGTGAGGTAGGCTCAAAAGCTTTAGATGGTATAACATATACAATGGTATTAAAAACAGCCAGAGACAAAGAGTTGTATACTAGGTATATGACAATAAGAAACGAGGCAGCTAAATGTGGATATACCAGTGATGAAGTGTTTAGAGTGTATGAGGTAGCTAATGGGTACATTTTTGATATGGATTTAGAAACAGCTAAGCAGATGACAATAGAAATAGCTAAATCAGTATCTAAGAACAATGGGGGAAAGACACCATCTGGTAATATAATAAAGGATATGCCAGAGCAAAGAAGAAAAAGAGACCTTGTGAACTTGGCTAAATATTTAAAGTCTGAGTATGATAACGGTAGATATTCTGTAGAAGTAGCATTGTTCAGTAGGAATTCAATGAACAAGATAATTGTGACCGGTAAAGGTGCTAGGGGTGAGACATTAGCATTAAGATACAATGCATATGCAATAAGACATTGGGATATAGAAATTCTTAATGAGAAATTTTTAATACCAGCTGGATTTAGGGTGAGAAGCATACAGCCATGTGAAATACTTCCATCTAAAACAGGTGTAAGCTTTATATTTAGAATGGAATCAATGGAACAGTATGAGGATATGTAATGAATAGTGTACTAAATATAATATTCATTATTGTAGCATTACTACTAATATGTAATGCTCTTAGAGAGGTATTTGTAATAAGAGATATTGCATATACATTTACGTGTAAACATTGTAACACATTTCATCCAAAGATATCCAATATAGATAGATGTTATAATTGTAAAAGAAGCTTCAAAATTAAGGATAAATCTTGGGAACACCTAATACTTCATAGAGTAAATTGGGTATCATCAAATACTAAAAGTGAGGTATTAATATTCAAGGATTATATAAAACTATCTATTATTGAAATAACACTTAGCATTCTTGGATCACTCATACTGATTATAAATGTGATTATTTAAGGAAAGGGAAATATACATGAAATTTTTGGTTAGACAACCAGTACAGATGGTTAATGGTGGAATAATAATGCAAGAGATACCATTGGAAGATATCAGAGTACCACAATATGCTATATTAGCTATAGATGGTTCTACAACTAATTCTGGATTAGCAATCATGAGAGAATCAGACGGTGCACTTATGTATAGTATGTGCGCTACACGAGAAAGTAGTGGTGAGACACCAGTTCATTACAAGATTCGTTTAAAAAGAGCAGTGATGGACATATTGAGAAGAAATAAATACATACAACAAATATATTATGAAGAACCAGTTATACATAATATAACTGCTGTAGCAAATTTGTTCATGTTAAGAACATTTATTGAAGAAATGATTATAGAGAATGAACCAGAGTTTGATTACTTAAAACACTATGAAGTATCAAATATGCGTTGGAAAAAAGAGTTTTTAGCTCCTGATAAAATTCCTTCAGGTTCTGAAAATCAGAAAAAAGCAGTTAGATCTAAATTAGAAACATATTTACCATTTTTAAATAGAGTAACACAAGACGAAATAGATGCAATAGGTTTAGGATTCACTGCTTGTAAATATTTAATGAATAATCAAAGTGGTGATGATTTACAATCTAAGAAGAAAGTAAGACCTTTTAAGTATAATATAACATTTATAGGTGCTGAACAGGATGATGATATGCTTACAGAATTATATGATATTTATAAAGGACCTACAAAGTTACTAGAGAATGGAATCAGTTTTACAGAAATAGATGGCAAAACTAATTTTGATAAACACGTATATAATACAATGGGTAGCGATGATGATAAGTTACTAATAATTAAATTTTCATCCAAACATCATGGAAATTTAGTGTTGCAACATAGAATAGGAAGCTTAGCAGCACAGTACAGTTACTTATATGCATTAGTGTGGAGAGTAACAAGAAAATAAGTGTAAAATTGCATCATTGTATTATCCTAAATTAAAACATTAAAATCAATTGTAATTAATTTTTAATAATTAAACAATTTGGAGGTAATTACGATGAGCAAATGCGAGTGGTGTGGAAAAATTTCAAATGACTTAGTAATTTATACAGATGCTATAGGCGATAATAAGAGTATCTGTGCAGAATGTAAAAAGAGCGTAGATGCATGCGAATGCAGAAAATGTGGTACAATTACAGACCCTAACATGATGATAGATGGGCTATGTACAAATTGTGTGCAAGTGAATCTACAAATGAAAAGTAAGAGAAAAGAAGAGGTAAGACTTGGTGTAGATAGAGGTATGCTAGAAAATATAACATCTGAAATGACCTTTACAGATGAAGATTATGAAAGATGGCTTACAATGGGAAAGACATTTTCATCTGAAAATATGAAAGACAGTAGAGAATTAAGGCGTATATGGATTATGGTTAAATTTAACGCTGCTGGTATATATGATGGCAAGGTTATATCTGATAATTTCTCTGATATAGAGACCTTATTAGACAGAAATTTTTCTAAACTGATAAATAATACTTGTAAAATACTTATAGGAAACACAGGTGAAGCACGAAAAGTTGTAAGGCAAAGCACTGTGATAGACTACGAAAATCAAGTTTACATATTAAAGGCATAACAATAAGGGGTATGTAAATACCCCTTAAAATTTTTTACAGCGGAGGTTTAAAAAATGGTTTATTATGTATGTGATAATAGCTCATGTGATAAGAAGCTAAGGACTAAAGATGAGGTTTGGATGCTTAAAAAGGGAGATAAAGAATACATATTATGTGATAAATGTGCTAGTATGATACTGAGCAAAGTTAAATCAGAGCCAGATAATATTAAATTAAAGACTAAGGCTAAAAAGATAACAGAAGCTATAAATGAATATGGACAAGATAAATTAATTAAGGAGTATAAAGATGGTGTGTATTCAACTGAGGAATTAGATGATATACTCGGGGTTAAACATGGGTTAGTTAAGAGATACCTAATAAAAATAGGTGTTATAGCTAAAGATATTAAAGAAGATAAATCTGATGATAAGGAGGGGCATTGACTTAATGTAAAGTTACTTGGATATGTCACAGATTTTAATATAGATGAAGCTAGGATGTATAAAGATATAGTTAAGAGGCTTGAGAGTAATGAGCAGTATATAGATAATAAAGAACAACATTGTGATAGATGTGCCTACAAGGAAAGAACTGTAAATTATTGTTGGTATACAATGACTACACATAAACAAAATTTTAAAGATAAGGAACATCCAAATGGATGTAAACACTTTGTTGATTTGGAGAAATTTCAGGATGATAAATAATAACACACTTAGAAAACTAAACAGTTTAGGTATAGGAGCAGATATAAACTTACTTGAATCTTATATAATAGATTATAAACAATCATTGTTATTGAGTGATATGAGTGAATACGAGTATGAATATGATATATTATATAAGATGCTTAAGGAAATAAAAGGTGATTCTGAAGCATTTAAAGAATCAACTCTGTTAGAAGCCATAAATAATGATGAATATGATAAATACATAGACACAATAAGCTCATACAATCTACATAAGGCATACAGTACAGCTGATAGTATAGTTGATAATGCGAGAGAATATATGAGCATATATGGTAATCAATGTGATATAATGGCAATGCCTAACGTATTAGGTATTAAAGTAAATTGTATATATTTGAATGGATACGTGTATAGAATATATGCTATAGGGAATAATCATAAGTACATGGATTTAACAAAGTTACTTAAGTCAAAAGTCAAAGGATATATAGAAGAATTTAAAGATACAGATATAGTAGAACTTAGAGGTACAGTAACTATATTAGATAACTTTAAAGAATTACAAGATAAATCGCTTAATGTTATATGTTCAACAATGAGATGTATAAGGACAAAGACTAATATTGATAAATTACATATAATATTTAATGATATGATATGTGATAATAGTGACACACTTTTTAATAATAACTGGGATAAACTTGAATATATGAGGGATATAGGAATTAGTGTACCTCATCATGGATTATTAATAAATATAGACAAAGAAATAATTCAGCAAGCACTTATAGAATTAGACGATTATTTTATAAACATAAAAAATACAGACGGTATACTATACAGATACTCTGGAATAGAAGTGAGATTCAATAATGATACAACTAGGAATGATGAAGGCTGGTTCATATACATTAGTGACAAATGCAATACCAAGACAATATATAAATCTACAATAAAGTCTGTG
>JAGALE010000289.1 GCA_017625335.1 Lachnospiraceae bacterium | reverse complement strand
TGTCAGTTAATGGTAATTCCTTCTTGTAATCCTTTATTAGATCTGCATCAAGGAATACCGCTTTTTTAGCTAGCTCGTCCATACCCTCGTTCAGCTCTTCATTTTCTTCGTAGGTGGTTCCCTTGTCACTTTCTATAAGCTTACGGGCCTCTCTCTTCCTTTTAGCTGTCTCCATGGCGAATTCCTGTTCAACCTCTGATATCTTGCCACGAATTTCCTTTAGCTCCTCATCTACCTTTTCATAGACTAATAGCTCTTCAGTTATGGTATCTACCTTTGCCTTAAAAGGTCTGGTATCGTATTTTTTCTTTTCTTCCTTGAGTCTTTGTATGGCCTTATCCTTGTCGATGTCAGCAGATCCGGTTGTGGCTAAATTTGCTAAGTAATTAGCCATCTCTGAGGCAAGCTCCTTGCCGGGAGCCGCACCGTGCTCTCCTATACAAAGGGTGTTCTCGTAGGTATTCTTATCTACATCAAACAGCTCACCCTGAAGGCTATTGGTATTTCTAAGGTCTAATTCCCTTCCGGAATTAATGTCCATAGCCTTCACTCTTCTGTTATGTCGAAGGAAGCTTCGCTCTACTAAGAAGTTTTTATCATCCTTTTTTACATAAGCCTTTCCTGAAAAGCCACTACTATTCAACGGTTTTCTAAGCTCATATTCATCGAATCTAGCCTTTAAACCACGTGACTTGTCTATACCGTAAAGCATTCCTACTATGAAATCCTTCACAGTGGTTTTGCCCGCTTCATTGCCACCATGTATAAGATTTAAGCCTGGCTTTAGGTCTATCTCTTTGTTATTAAATTTTCCAAAATCCTTAAGCATCAGCTTACTAAAATACATTAGCTTTCTCCAATTCCAAGAAGTGCCTCAACACCGTATTTCATGGCCTTCTCTCTTATCTCCGGTTTTTCTATACTCTCCTCATCAGCCAAGGCTTTAATGAACCTTCCTAAAAGATTGTTCTCGTTGACAGTGAGAAGCTCTCCTATATCATAATTATAATGTGTATTATCATTAACCTCGAATATATTATATTCTCTGTACAAACCACTTAGATTTATCTGCAAGCAGCTGTCAATGCATCCGTTAAGATAAATCTTATAAATGTTGTCCCTACCAATTCTCTTGATTTCCTCCTCCACATTGTCAATTATCTCAGAATTAACGATGTCAGGAGTAAGCTCCAGGGTCATATTTACATAGCTACGCTTATTACATGGTATCCACTGGATCAATGTGTTTCCTGCACCACTAAGCTCACCCATAATATATCCACGTCTACCTGTCTCTGTATGATCTAATGGCTCAAGTGAGCCTGGAAATGCCATCTTATTCTTAACCAGATGAGCCGGCTTATGAATGTGACCTAATGCCACATAATCAAAGCCAAGGCTTGCAAGCTTTTCCTTGGAGAATGGCATATGCTTTGCATCGCCACCATGACCAAGCAAAATATTATAAGCTCCCTCTCTACCTGGCTTAAGTCTCTCTAATATTCTCTCCGGATATTCCGGCCTTCCATAGCTAAAGCCTGTTACACAGACATTCAACTCCTCTATATATACATTTGCCGCCTTATCTCTTGGCATTATAAATAAATCTGCCTCAAAAGGATACTTCTCCCAAGGTGAGCCCTCTTCTATATAGTCGTGATTGCCGGCTATAAGAATGGTCTTGGTTCCACGCATCAATCTTAGCTGATAGTCAAGCTCTCTAAGCTGCTGAATAGTTGGAGGTGCATTAAAAAGATCTCCTGCAATAAGCAGCAAATCTACCTGTTGTTCCTCACAAATCTTTATTATATTTTTAAAGCTATCGTATATCTCGTCCCCTCTTCTATGTCCCCACATCTTGTCTCTGTCAGGGGTAGCTCCGATATGTACATCAGCTATGTGTAAAAATTTCATTCCTTTGCACCTCTAAGCACAGTTAATCTCCATACATTATAATACGAAAGACTGACAAGTGCAATCTAAAACTCCTTAGAATATTTTCCTTCAGTTTCCTATATTTTCTTACCTTACCTGTGTCATTTTTGATACAAAATCATTTAACAGTAATATTCTCTTGCATATTTTTCCTTAGTTGCAAGGCCTCCTCTTATATGTCTCTCCGCCTTATTTACATCTAAAATTTTTCTTACCTCTCCCGCCATAGCTTTATTAATTAGCTCCAGCCTTTCAGACACATCCTTATGCACTGTAGATTTACTTACTCCAAATTTTTTAGCCGCCTGTCTTACTGTTGCCCCCTCATCGATTATGTAAGCTGCTATAGCCATAGCACGTTCTTCAATATATGTTCTCATAAAAAGCATACCCTGTACGTTCTTGTTACAAGGTATGCTTTTTCTACACAAAATATGCTTTTGTTTATATTAATTCCTCTAGTCGGAAAAGTAAATTGACTATATCACAAGCTATCTGATTATTTCGATGTCACTCACAAGCGGCAATGGCCGCAACCGCTCCGTCTGCTGCTGCAGTAGTAAGCTGTCTTACAGTCTTAGTTCTACAATCCCCCGCTGCATATATTCCCTCGCAGCTAGTCTTACAGTCCTCTCCTGCCACAATGTACCCATATTGATCTAAAGAAACCACATTTTTAAATCTCTCATTATCCGGCATCTGACCTATGGCTACGAACACACCTTGACATGCAATCTGGCTAGACTTACCATCTATGGTATTTTCAACCACTATACCCTCTATCGAATCAGTGCCTAACAGCTTTACCACCTTGCTGCTTAACACAAGCTCCACATTAGACTTCGACTTAATTCTGTCCACTAGTCTACTCTCGCCTCTGAATTGGTCACGTCTATGAATCACATAAACCTTATTACAGTAGTTTGATAGAAAATGTGCATCCTCTAATGCAGTATTTCCACCTCCCACAACAGCTACGTCCTTTCCTCTAAAAAACATTCCGTCACAGGTTGCACAGTAAGAAATACCTACACCAATAAGCTCCTTTTCCCTATCAACGCCTAATGGTCTGTTCTTTGCTCCTGTAGCTATTATAACTGATTTGCAAATGTACTCCCCTGACTCTGTAATTACCACATTAACCTTCCCTGTTACTGTAGTTAATTCTGTAAGGGTTCCATCATCTACAGCCTTTATTCCTGTAGTTGCTGCTTCCTGGCTTTTTATCTCCACAGCCCTCTCAAACTTAACTGTTGCCCCAAGCCCTTTGGCCTGATTATAAAGATTTGTTGCAAATTCAAAGCCTGAAATCTTAGCTATGCCAGGGTAATTCTCCACCTCAGGAGTATTAATTATCTGACCACCATAGGCTTTCTCCTCTAGCACCAGCACTCTTTTTCCAGCTCTCACACCGTAGATTGCCGCTGATAATCCTGCTGTCCCCGCACCTATTATAACAATGTCATATACATTTTCAATTATGTTCATGTTTCCCTCCAAATCTATTATCTATGCTATGCACTCTGCCTATATTCTCCATGTCTAAACTCTAATATAGCCATAACTGTAGCTGTTGTAATGGCTGTAAAATCAGCCACAGGTCCCGCATACAGTATTCCGTCTAAACCAAAGAACCTTGGCAATATGAGAATTAGCGGAATTAAGAATAGTATCTGTCTAGTAAGAGATAAAAATACACCCTTTATAGGCTTTCCTATAGCCGTAAAGAAATTAGAGGTAATCGGTTGTATAAAGGTTAAACATATAAAAAACATATATACTCTAAAGTAGCTGATACCAAATTCATAATATGCTTCTGTACCATCTCCAAACATAGAGATAATCTGTCTAGGAAATACCTGGCACATAACAAATGCTATCATCGAAATGACAAAGCTTGCCATAAGAGCCAGCTTATACGCCTTCTTAACTCTTCTATAATTTCCTGCACCATAATTAAAGCTGACTATAGGCTGCAAGCCTTGTGATATACCAATTACAAATGAGAAGAACACCATACAAACCTTAGATATAATACCTACACAGGCTATAGGAATTGATTCTCCATATACTGACTGGCCACCATAATATTTGAGTGAATTGTTAAGAACAATTTGAACCACCATCATGGCAATCTGGTTACTGCAAGGTGCTGTACCAAGAGACAAAACTCTTCCTATACATCTGCCTCTTAATAACAGATTTTTCATAGATAGCTTAACAGTCTTAAATCTTGTAAAATATCCAAATACCAGCATTGCAGCAACAATCTGGCCTATAACAGTAGCCCAGGCTGCGCCCGCCATCTTCCAGTCAAATATTCCAACAAAAATATAATCTAAAACAGTGTTAATTACCGCTCCTGTTATATTACAAATCATAGTCATTTTAGGACTTCCGTCTGCTCTCATGAGATGACCGCCACCAGTTCCAATAATAAGAAACGGAAAGCCAAAGGATGTTATACTAGTATAGGTTTCGGCATATGGCAATACATTCTCCGGCGAACCAAAGGCTCTTAGCATAGGAGTCAAAAAAAGCTGTACCACTACGCAAAGAATAGTTCCCAATCCAAGCATGGTTACTATGGCATTACCTATATAGTTAGCTGCCTCTTCCTTTTTTCCACCACCCATAGCCAGGTTAAAGGCAGATGCTCCACCTATACCACACAAAAGTGCTATGGCTGTACAGGATGTAGTTAACGGAAATGCTATGTTAGTGGCCGCATTACCTAACTCACCTACGTATCTTCCTATAAAAAACTGATCCACTATGTTATATAATGCACTTACCAGCATAGCTATCATGCTAGGAACCGCAAATCTAAGTAGTAATCTCTGTACCGGCTCCACCCCAAGTGGATTCACCTTAGCAGGGCTATTATTACGTGATTTATCATAATCTGTATTTTCTGTCAGTTCCTCTTCTATTTTATCTTCTACTATTGTTTCACTCATTTTGCTTTTTCACTCCTGTCACCAAATGCTGTCGTGTTATTTTAGTATAATAACACCGGAACAAAATATATGTAAAGCATTTCCAATACACTTTTTCATATATTTTTATTTATTATTTAATTTTTCATCTGTTGTTCTATCTGTTATTTTATCTACTATTTTATATTCAACCGTCTAATTCCCATAAATATCCAAATAATTATTGCTACACATAGAACTAATTCCTGTTAATTGCAAAAAAATGTCACCAATTTTTCACACACTACGTCTAATATATACCTTGACCAAATTCTGTTATGGGAATATAATCATTTTCGTTGAAAAGCAAATAAAAAATAACCCTAATTATTTGACTGTTTCTTTTAGCGATAATACATTTTTATATGCAACCTATAACATTTAAGGAGACTAATCATGAAAAAGACTATCTTAATAATCCTACTTATAGTTGTTGTAACAATAGGAGGCTGTGCTACTATAATATATATGCACAACCAAAAGTACCCTAGGGACCAGATTTCTTCTTCTAACCAGGCTACCCAGACCACAGAGGCTGTTGCTACTGAAGAAACAAATGAAGCAGAGCAACAGGATGATAACTCCAACACTGTTCAAAGCAAGGAAGCTACTCCAACTGATAGCGCAATTACTGCTAATTCTGATGGTTCTAAAGAAGGACCTGATATACATAGCTATGATAACCCAGGCTCTGATGCCCTTATAGGTGACAATATAATCCAAGGGACCGCAACAGAAGCCAACACTTCCAATGCTACCACAGAATTTCCTGATTGCTTCGATCTTGAGCTTGAGCTCATCTCTCAGTATCCTGAGCTCCCGGCAGGCTGTGAATCTGTTTCTCTCACCATGATTTTAAATTATTATGGTTATAATCTTAATAAGACAGATATTGTAGATGATTACCTTGTATATTCAGGAAACTTTGTTATGGGCTACTATGGTAATCCTTATTCCTATGATGTAGGAGGTGGAATATATGCCCCTGGCATGACCATAACGGCCAACAACTTCCTTGAAGCAAAGGGCAGCAAGCATTATGCCGAAAATATTACCGGTACAGATTTTGATACTCTGCTTGAATACGTGGCTCAAGGACACCCTATATTAATATGGTCCACAATTAGTATGATGAGCTGCAGCAAGGGTGCTTATAATTATGATGATGAAGGTAATCCTTATGCATGGGACTACAATGAGCACTGTGTTGTGCTTGCAGGCTATGACTACCACGCCAACTCAGTAACAATATATGACCCAATAGACGGTTTACTATACAGAAAAATGGATGAATTTGAAGCCATCTATAATGACATGGAGCAGATGGCCATAATTATTAAAGAAAACTAAACAGTAACATATAACAAAATGCACTGACCTAATCTAGACCAGTGCATTTTAATTGCATTACTATATTACTTTATGTGTACGAATATTGTTTCCTTTGTTTCGTTCTGATCATTAGTAATTTCAATAGTTATATCTCCTGCTTCCTTAGCTGTAATTGAAAGTGGAAGAACATTACCATTTACCCATTCCTCACTCCACTCACAATCTGCCTTAGCAGTATCAGATAAGAGATAGTTAAGATGTCCCTCATCCTCTGAGAAATAAACATAAATCTCGGCTGTATCGCCTACATTCATAGATACAACAGAATCACTTACCATCATATCAGTATTAGAATCTGCTGTGCAACCCTCCGCAAAATCAATAAGTGGCTGATATGCAACATATGCATCTGCTGTTGCCTGAGCCTCTACCTGTGCTGCCTGACTTTCTGCAAGCTGTGTCTCAAGATTAGTTATAGTTGCCTGTGCATCGGTTGATGATGCGTACAGATTAGCAATCTCATTATTCTTTGCACTTAACTGTGCCTCATAATCTGTAATAAGAGCTTCCTTCTCAGTTTTAGCATCGTCCATCTTACCCTTATGGTAAACAAAATATCCATAAGCAAGTGCTCCACCTAAAGCTAAAATAAGAATTATAGAAATAACTATGTATACCTTAGCTCCTGTTCCCATCTTGCCCTTATTTGCCTTCTTTGCTGCCTTAGCTGCTTTCTTATCAGCCTTCTTATCTGTCTTGTCAGCCTTTTTATCTGACTGCTCAGGTGCTGGCTGTCCTGCTGGCATCTTTGGTGCCTGCGGTGCTGCTGCCTGATTTGGTGCCTGTGGCTGTCCCTGTGGTGCCATAGGTGCTCCCTGTGGATTTGGCATCTTTGGTGCCTGTGGGGTTGCTGCCTGATTTGGTGCCTGTGGCTGTCCCTGTGGTGCCATAGGTGCTCCCTGTGGATTTGGCATCTTTGGTGCCTGTG
>JAGALE010000288.1 GCA_017625335.1 Lachnospiraceae bacterium | reverse complement strand
GATAGTGCAGGAGCATTAGTACAATTAACTGAAATTAGTGAAATATCAGAAGTAAGGATAGTACACTTAAATAAGATAATAGCATTAATGTCTAAAATAAGAGATATTGAAAATCAATTAAGATGTATTAATACAAGTGATTGTAGTGAGATAAGTGATGTAGACTTGCAATCAATATCAAAGATAAATAGAATTAAGCAATTGAAGAATACTATAGATACAGATACTAGCAGCCTGTCACAGATAAATACATATATAGAACAAGTACAAGATTATATGAAACAATGTGGAGTTGCAGTTGAAACATGTCCTAAGTGTGGTGAATCTATAATATTTGATATAGATAAATTAAATTAAATAGATAAATTACTAAAAAATCTACTTTATACACAATATAAAGTAGATTTTTAATTTTATGGGCATTAAGGAGGATAAAATAATGGGAACTAAGCTGCATCCTTTATTATTAGAGAAGCAAGAAGATACAGTAATTGATGTTAATGAAAAACTAGATATATACGGAAAATGTCTAATGATAAGACCTACAGGATTTGGTAAAACATATCTTTTAATAGAGAAATTCACTAAACCTTTTATAAGAGCAAATAAGAGTAAGACAGTTGTATACATATATCCTTTAGACATCATCAAAACTGAGATAGTTGCAGGTAAGAAAAGAGTGGATGAGGATGGAAATACAGTAGTAACACCTAGTAAGTATTTAAAAGACAAACTTCTAAAATTTAAGGGTAAAAACGCTAATATGATGTTCATTTCATATCAAGAGTTATCACGTAAATTTAATGAAGATAATGAATACTGGGTAAACTTCTTTATAGAGCATAATGTTGGGCTTATTATATTGGACGAGGCACATAGAGCAGGCTCAGAGAAATTTTATGAAATATATGATAGCATTAAAGAATTAATTAGTCCAGATAAAATAAGAATACTAGGAGCTACAGCTACACCTGACAGAATGGATGATTGTGACGAAAAAATGCCTGTGTTAGACTATGTATTTGATGGTAAACAGCCTTTTAAATATGGATTGGGAGAAGCTATAAAAGATGGATTAATACCTGAAATGGTTTATATGGCAGATAGGTTTACTATAACAGAGCAATCTAATAATATAAAGAAACAAGCTAAATCCAAGTTTGGAGATGATTTCGACGAGAAGAGCTTTAATGTGGAACTTGGTAAACTTAGGCAAGAAACAGGTGATGAGCCTAATGTTATTATGAATTCAATTATTCAAGCTGGGTATAATCCAGTTAAAGATAAATATTACAAGTTTATTGTATTTTTCACCAATATAGAAGATATGATAGACCAAGCAGAAATGGTAGAAGAATGGTTTGAAGAGGCTTTTAACAGTAGATTATCTACACGCTTTCAGCTAAAGAAAAAATTCAACCTGCGAACAAGTTATATTACATCATCTGACCCAGATAACAGACTTAGAAAGCTTGCAAATAAGGAGGGTAAAGATAGGCATTACTTTAATAAGACAAAGAGCGTAGAAGAAATTATTGAAGAGGACTTAAATGTTGATTTACTTTTTACAGTTGATATGATTAACATGGGATACCATGTTGAAAACATTACTGGCATAATGATGAGACGAGGTACAAAGAGCGAAATAGTTTACTATCAACAGTTAGGTAGAGCATTATCAGTTAGTGCTTCACATAGTCCAATAATTATTGATTGCGTTAATAATATAGGTGAGAACTTCTGGGCTAAGAAAGATGCTAAACATAGAGAAAATAATGGAGAAGGCACCGGAATACCTAGAGAAGAAAAAGAAATAGATATAAATCCTAAGTATATAGGTTCATTAAACGCTTTTAATAGATTTATGGAACGGTATGATTGCTCTGATAACATGGTAGAAAGACTTGATTTAGAGTTTATGTACAATGATAGACATATGCCATTGTATATACTTGCAACTTATTATGGTATAACATGTAAGGAATTGATTAAAAAACTTATAAAATATAACATTAAGATAAATAAAGAAGATGCTGAATACCAAAGAATAATGGATAATTGCAGAGACTATCATAGAGCTAAAGATATAGAAAAACTTAAAGACGAGGCATATAAGCTTAAATTCATAAATTGTAAGGAAGCAACATACAATGGTAAATGTGAATATATTAAAAATAAACAAGTATTAACAATGTATGATATGCTGAACAATAGAAGTAAGGAGGATAAGCAATAATGCTAAATATAATTAAAGATAAAACATTTACTGCTAACGATAAACAATTAGCAATACAGCAATTAGGATGTGATATATGTAATTCTAAGTATATCAAACTAAGAAAGAGATATGGTAACGGTAAATTTATAAATATAGCTAGCAATATTGATTTTGATTCAAGTCAATGTCCAGTGTGTAATAATCATAAATATGATGTAGAAGATACAACCAAAGATTATAATGAAATGATTAAAATAATTAGAGACACAGAGACAAATAATACATCTACACAAATTAGATGCAAACAGTATACTGGAAAACAACCTACTGCATTATGGAACATAGCTTATGAGATAGGTAAAAACGGCGTAAACAGATTTAATAACTATCAATTCATGGTATCTAGATATGCACTTAAATGTAGTAGGTGTAGCTATGTAAAAATAATAGATGAAGATGACTTAAGTTCTATTGATAAAATAGTATGCAATAGTTGTAAATATTTACTATCAGTAGAGGCTACTAGGAAGCATGACGAAATACTAAATAAATTCAAAGCAGACATAGCTGAAATGATAAAGCTAGACAACGAATTTAAAAATAAGAAGGAAGATGAGTCCACCAAGGAAGATATCGTTGAAGCAGAGCAAAAAGAAGCATCTGCGTTCACTAAAATGAAGCAACGATTTGGTAAATATAACCCTAACATGGAATTATTGACAGCTTATAAAGAAGATAAATTAGAGAAATCTGTTATATGCTGTAAGTTATGCGGAACACCAAAAGAAATAAGTAGTCATCGTATAAAAGATTTGAAAAATTACGAGTGTTTAGGATGTAAAGAGCAAATTGAAAATCCTAATTATCTTGGATTGTATAGAAGGGATTTAACAAATACAACTAAAAATGGTTTAGTGTGTAAGAAACAAGATGGAGATAGAGTAACACTTGTATGTAAGTATTGTGGTACATTACATAAAGATAAGGATAAGATAAAATTCCTACTGGGTAAGATATACTGCAATAGAAAAGATGTTTGTAGCTCCGTATTGGTCGAGTGTGAAAAGTGCAGATATAGTATGGAAATTAAAAATAAAGATATACTGACACTTGGTGCTGATAATATAACATGTAAAAATTGTGGCGAAAACTTGTATATAGAAGCACGAAATGAAATAATAGGTACTGATGCATCTATAGAATTTAAAGAAGGGCTAAGATATTTTAGTAGCCAGATAAAGAAACCTATTAAATTCAATAATGGAATAGCTAGAACAGCAGAACCATTATATAGGGGCACTGATGGATTAGATTATTACAATTGTAGATGTGCAGAGCATAATCAAAACTGTATACTTAATGAAGATGAGATGTTAAACACCCCACATAAGTATTGTAACAATATTCACAACATTTTTGTAGATGAGTTAGAAATTAAAAATTTGAAATTGAACAGAGAGGCATCCGTAGCAGAGCGTAAAGATAAAAAATAAATTTAAAATTCATGTATAAAATGTAAATATCTGGATATAATAGTACTAAGGAAGGAGTGATTACTGTATGATTAATATGTTAGATAACAATGACTACGACGTAGTGGTAGCACTCTATAGAAAATCAGCAACAATAGATGGTAAATATGACAGAGTAATATGGTGTAAGAGTGAAAAGAAATTTATATATGGTGACAGGGAATCATATATGGTGTATCATGGAGATGATGAAGAACCTAAACTTGATATAACAGAAGAAACACAAAGTATAATTAAAGATTGCTATAAAACAGGAATGACACAGTGTGGATCATCATTTTATGATGATGGTGATGGTAGGCTTTACGAGGTTGTAGATATAACAGAGCCACATATACTGATATTTGATGCTAATACAATTACAGAATAGCAAAATATACATGCAGTGAGAAGTTGTTAATAAGCAGCTTCTCACTATTTTATTGCATAAAATTATACATTGAAATATGGTTGATTAGTTTTTAATTTATAATTATAGTAATAGGAGATTAATATGAGAGAGCCTAAATTAGTGTATACAGATACAGGTCAAAAGTTAGATATATCAATAGAATTACCTTATAACAGCTTGACATGTATTAAACTTCCAGAGCATTGCATGAAATGTCCAAATGGATACTCTAATGATTGTGGTAGAAATATACCATTTAAACCTGAAGATTATGTTAAAAGACCTAATACTTGTAAATTAAAAGAAGTTGATATCAGAGAGTTAATAGAAGAAAAACTTAAAGAATTGGGAGTATAACAAGTATGGCAAATGTAATAGCAAAAGTAGGTGTATACGGAGACATTCACTTAAATAGTAAAAACTACGGTGCTCATAGAGATTACCCAAAAGAAAGCTTGGAATACTTTTCAAAAATTACAGAGGTAACAAGAACTAAGCAACTTACACATCTTATTGGCTTGGGTGATTTTTCGTTTGGTAGATTTCATTCATTGGAATACAGGTTAGCAATAGAAAGAAACTTAGAAGAACAATATAAGTTAACTAATGGAAACAGATTTGAAATCAGGGGTAATCATGATGAAGCAGGGTATGGCTTCACGGAACGAGACTACTACATAGAAAAAGGATTACTAAGACCATCTACTAACCTAACACTAGGTAATGTAAATATATCAATGGTAGACTATGGTAAACATGAAACAACTGATGTAAAAATTGATAATGATGATAATCATTTCAATATAATATTAGCACATGACTTCTTTAAATTTAGTACATCTCAAGTAGCTAATTATGGTAAAGCTATAGAACTTGATAATTTTACACGATGGTTCGGTGTGGATTACATAGCTCTAGGTCATGTACACAAGATAATGAAGTTTAAAGGTCATATATTCAAAGATGGTTTAGCTCGTGAGGTGGTTGTAGATTATTTGGGTTGTATGACAAGACCATCATATAGAGATGGTCACATGGATGAAAATGGTCAAGTACTAATATTTACAGTATACGATGATGGAAGTTTAGATGTTGATACAGAAATAATACCTCTGTGGTCTTTGGATGAATCTTTCAATCTTGAGGTAAAACAAAAACAGCAGCAGAAGAAAGAGGAAAAAGCAGCAAGAGTAGACATATCTGATGTTGTAAAACAGTTGGATGCACATGATAGGAGTGTAGGGAATCCTGAAGATATTATAAATACAATGACAGATGTAGATGAAAAATATAAAGCAAAAGCAATAGAATTATTAAAAAATGCATTAGCATAATATAAAGGAGACAAAAACAATGGTACAAAATATTAATTTAGAAGAGGTAAAACGTTATAATGCCACTCTTAAACAGTATAAGGATAAAGCAGCATCTTTAAATGCTGAAATAGAGTATACTAATAAAGAGTTAGATTCATTGTGTGCAGAATTAACAGCTGAGTTAGGTGTTACAGTAACTAGAGATAACATAGAACAAATTTACAATGAACAAGTAGCAAAGATTAATAGTACATTACAATCTGGTAATGCAGTACTGGCAAAGATTGCGAGTGAAGAACAGTCAGTTCAAACTCAAAATAGTGCAACACAGTCATTTGTACAGAGTGCAGTACAGCAACCACAGATGGTAAATACACCAGTTCAAACACCTGCTCAAGCACCATTTCAGCAGATTCCAAATGCTCCCGTACCTGGTTCAGTATTTGGTGGACAGCCTGCTACTAATACAAATGCTGGGGTAGGTAATACATTACCTCCACTGTTTAGTATTCCACAGTAATTATATACTTTAAGGTATATTTTATATATTTAAAAAATTAATTTGGAGGACAGGTTAAATGAGAGTTAATCTTGGTAAAATTACTGAAATCGTATCAAAAATAGCAGATTTAACATCTGGAGATAAAACTATACCTGGTGTATTGTTAAATATAACAGATGGTAATATGGAAATATGCTATACAGACGGTCACAAATCATTTGTAGAAAACATGAGTGTAGAAAGTGAAGAGGGTGACCACGTTGGAAAAATAGTAGTGGGTTTTGAAGCACTTGATAGAGCAATTAAAAATTGCCAACCATCAGGTTCAATTAAAGTAGGTGACATTGAAGTAACATTCAAAGATACAGCTAATATACTTAATATAGCAGTAGACCAAATGTATGAAACATCTGACGCAGAAGGTAATGTTACACAGACACATAAGATGGCTAGAAAGAGTATGGATTTGGCTTGGACAGAACCTGGAGCAGACATGAAGTCAGCAATACTTATTCGTATGAAGTATGATGATATCTTTGAGGCTGAAAATGCAGACGAGTTTGATAGAAAAGAGCTTATAGATGCATTATCTAGAACATCTGTAGAGAAAGGTAAGCAGATTTATATTTCATCCAAGACTCAAACAGTATTTGTAGCCAATCAAGCACATGCAACAGCAGTACCTATTAGTAAAGCTAAAACATTATCTGAGGCTGAATTAAATGAGATTTATGCTACTGTAGAAGATATGGGAATCACAGATGAAACTGCTAAGAAAGATGCTATTAAGAAAGCCGTAGCAGAGGCTGAAAATAGAATTCATTTCTCAGTAGCAATGACACAGTCTATAGCTAAGGCATTAGCAGGAATATTATCTAAAATATCATCTGATAAAGTATATTTGCATTGTAAAGAAAAGTATTGTAATATATTTGTGGATGACGAAAACGAAAAGATTGGTGTATGGTTTGAAATGGCTCAGGCAAGTAAAGCTCATACAGGTGCACTTGATAGATATGCATCTATGAAATATGAGACATATCAAGTATTATTTATAAAGGATTTCCTTGATAATAATATCAAGTCAGCACTTAATGCCACAAAAAGTGAGAAGATTGCACTTAAGTTTGAGAAGAACGAAGGTGGTAATATGGAGTTAGTTATTGTAGCTGGTTCATCTTCAGCATCTGTAGCTGACACATATAGAATTCTCACAAGAAGCATTATAGATAGTAATGGAGACTTAGAGTCCAAAATATTTAATGCATCATTAAAGGTACTTTCAGACATGATAGCTCAGTTAAAAACAGAACATATAGCTATTGATATTGACGTTACGTCAGATGGTGGAGCATGCTTAAGATTATCTGAAGTAAACATGAGTACATATATGGCTAACTATATGAATGCTAGAACTGAAACAGAGCGATTGTGCAAAGAACAGGGCGTGGAGTTCAATAAAGATGCAACACCTACACCAGTGCCTTTACAGTTGAGATTAAGAGATAATGCTTTAATTACTAAGCAGTATACAATGTTAGGTAAATAAACTAAGTAGTTAATGAGTAGATGAGGCATTATAAAATGTCTCATCTACTTTTAATTTAAAGGAGGTATTTACATTGAAAAAATTAGTATACATTTCACACCCAAGTAGTGGACTAGAAGAGAATACAAAAGATATCGAGAAGATAATAAGAACGTTATATAAAGATGATGAACTATTCGATAATTTCTGTTTCGTATCTCCAGTTCATTGTTATGGTTTCATGTATCATGAAACCGAATATTATAAAGGATTATCATTTTGTACAGATTTATTAGAACATTGTGATATGATGTTAGTATTCGGTGATTGGGAAAATAGTACAGGATGTACAGAAGAGGTAAGACTTTGTAAAGAATTAAATATACCTTATTTAATTTTAGGACATTCAGATGAGCTCGATAAACACATAAAGTTTAATCTCAATGACAAAATGTTAAAAATGATATAGACTCATAGTAAAAACTAGTTATGCTAATTTTAATACCTGATATAAATTTTGAATAGATATTATTAATAATTTATGGATGGAGAGATATTGAAATGGCACATAAAATAGTTTTGTTTGTACAGCCAGCATATAATTATAGCTCTGGTGAAGTGGAATATGCAGAGGTATTAATCAGAAATTATAGGGGTCTAGATAAAGTACCAAATATATTAAGATTTGTACATAGAAATAATATAGAAGAATCATTTGATTTAGAGGTACTCAATGAAACATTAGATTTACTAAATAAATACAATAAAAAACCTAGATATCCAATAGGTGTCAATTTGTGTTCAGAGAGTATAGCAAAAGAAGATATAGCTGATAAAATTATATATAATATTGATAGCTATGGAATATCACATGATACAATTGTAATAGAGGTAAATGAGCATACAGATTTTAAAGATGATATAGTTAAAAAGAATATACATAAACTTAGAAAAGCTGGTATACGGATAGCTCTTGATGATTTCGGCATTGATAATTCAAATTTATACTCATTAATGAATTGTGATATAGATATTTTAAAAGTTGATAGGGCTTTTATAGATAGTAATAGTGAGCGTGAGGAATCACAGCACGAAATACTTAAAGCATTGATGCAATTATGTAATGCCTTAAAATTGAAACACATAGTGGAAGGAATCGAGACTAGTAGACAGCTTAAAAAGATACAAAATCTTGGATATAGCGTGGTGCAAGGATATTTATATGAGAGACCAATACCTTTTGATGATTTTATAATGCAATATTAAAAATATGAATATACGGAGGAAATTTAAAATGGGAATTATGGAATCTTTTAACAATTTTACATCTAAGGTAGACAAAAAACTTAATGAATTAGGTGCTAAAGCTGGAGAAAAAACATCAGATATCATTAATAACAATGGGGTAAGTACACCTGAGGCACAACATCATGAAAATGAAGGCTCATTAGAGGGTCTTGGTAATATACCTACAGCAAGTAATACACAAGCACTCGAAACACCTGGAAGTAGACTATATAAAGCTGATACAGATGATAGAAAATTAGCAACTTATATGACTAATTTTGCAAGTGATGAAGATTACACAAAACATATAGAGAGATGGTTTATAGCAACAGGTATGTTTAATGTTTGTGATGCAGTTGAAAATACAAAACAAGAGATTGGAATTACGAATATAACAATGGTTCAACCTTGTATTATGTCTGGCACACCTATGATTAATACAAACTTAGTCATAATTGGAATTACTAATAATAAACTTAAGAATATATTAGATAACATTGCAGCTAAAAACATAAATACATCAGCTAATAGAATTGTAATAGTAGGTTTTAACGACTATGCAGTGGAAGATATGCAATTAGCCCTAAGTATGGG
>JAGALE010000287.1 GCA_017625335.1 Lachnospiraceae bacterium | reverse complement strand
CCAAGTAGAATACCTTTTTCACTCCTGAAATTTCTGAGCTATTTGCTATCACCTTGAAGCTATCCTCTACCAAGGTTGGTGCATTCGCATCAAATATATATTCAGGATTTGCATCTTCATACAACTGAAATTCTTTAGTCTTATTATTACTATCTGTAACCTTAAGTTTTAAATTATTATATTTTACATATCCACCATTAACTGAACCTGGGAATGGTATAGAGAAATTATATCTATATAACTTTCCTACCAATCCTACACTATTAATATACTCTGTGTAATCACCCTCAGTTATTAATTCTTCACCTGTTCCTGTATAAAGAGACAAATCTATAATCGGATAACCAGATGTAACACTCAAGTTAATAGTTTGGTTAGTATTGGTTGGTGATACCAATGTTGTCTGACTTGTATCAGATGGGTCATCACCTATGTAGCAACTTGCATCCAAATTAGTATTAATTAGACAAATCTTAGCTAAGAGTGGTTGTTTTCCATCAACAAAAACATCATTGCCAGCTTCATCCGTTAGATTTAATCTCACTTCATAATCAGTATTTAGTTCAAGATCAGATATAGGAAGAAATCCTTGTTCATAATAATTAACTGAAGTATTATATTGATTACCACCACTGAAATAACTTACGCTTTTTTCCTTAACAAAATCTTCACCTTTGTAAAAATTAACTGTCATAGGTTTAATATAATTTTTTTCTACAACCGTAAAATATAAATTGTAATTTTTACCATCTGTGACATCTAAATATATTACTCCATCAGATTCTGGATTTTGCGGTTTTACTCCATTATAGGTAATTTGAGTATTTGTCTCAGTTATAACAGGATCTGTGTTATCAAAAGTAACTGTTGCAAATTTCTCATCATTTGTTAATCCAGCATCATCAGTATATTTCATGAAAACAATATACTTTCCATCTATACCACTAACAGGAGTATTTGCAGCCAATGGAACCAAAGACGTATAACTGCTCATTGAATTGTTATTTGTGTATTCAGCATAGAAATATTCAAACTTTCCAAGATGAACATTTGGATACTGTATAGCATCACCAACTGAATATGCATTTGCTACTTCACCATGATATATTGCCGCACTATAATCTAACACATATGCCGATTTAGCAATTCCATTTGGCGCATATTTATTACCATCCACTAACCATGAAATATTGCCAATAAGGTGATCTTTAAGTGCATATGCACCAAGTAAGCACCATTTATTGTTAACCCCAGTTTGTGTTAATTCTGTTATCATTACATATACTGCATAAATTTCATTTTCTGCAACTGTAGCATAACTATCAGCAATACTTACAGGCGCGCCTAAAGCATTTGACTCAAAAGTAGAGTCTGGTGTAGAACCTGCTGGATAAATTTTATATCCCAAAGTATATTCTACATCTGTATCAGTACCATACTTCAAACTCCCTGTTGTCGTTCCTTTGATTTGTACAGTGTTTTGACCATAATCCCAATAATACATATTATATACTGTATTTTTACCAGTTATTGAATATCCCTCAGTATCAGAAAACGCAACATTGTCGTTTTCATTAACTGTATTAACAAATTTCGACATATCCAATTCTAATGTGAATTTAGCTGTAACAGGATCCGCCGCCTTAACCTTCTTAAGCGGCCCAGCATTCTCTAGCAATGGCACAAGCACCATTACAAACACTACCCACAGTGCCACTAACCTAGCTATTGGATTGCCCTTTCTTAATATTCTTTTCATTGAGTCTATTCCCCCTTAAATCTTTTCATCTGTATTTACAACTACGATATTATAGATTACCTTTGCCTTATGGGCTAATTGTCTTGTTTTCTTTGATGCAAGCACTGTTGTGGAATCTCCATCCTCTATCTGCTCGCCTCTTAATACATCAGTGGCCGGCTCGTCATCATCTTCTGCTCTCAGAACATCCGTTGCTGCCTCATCATCTTCAGACTTAAGTACGTCCGTAGGTGCATCATCAACCTCATCTGTATTATCAGAATCTACATCATCAGCTTTAAGCACGTCTGTAGGTGCATCATCACCTACAACAGCCTTCGCTGCTTTCTTATCATTTTCTTTCGCCTCGTCAGACTTAAGCACATCCGTTGCTTCCTCGTCTAATTCGTTTGCCTCATCAGACTTAAGTACATCCGTCGCTTCCTCATCTAACTCATCCACTTCGGCTTTTTCATCAGTCTTAAGTACATCTGTTGCTTCCTCATCTGCCACTTCATCTCTAAGCACATCTGTCGGAAGCTCGCTTTTGTCCTCGACTGACTTTGCTATCTGGCTGTCCATTTCAGGGGTAGCGCCCAGTACAGCTGTTTCCTCAGGGTCGAACTGAGGTGTAAATACAGGTTTTTTCTCCTGTTTCTTATTCTTACCTAGATTATCTGTTGTATTATCCTGGTTTTTAGCTCTAGTTTCTGTAGACACAGTATCTCTGGCTGTAATCTTACCTGAGCTTTGATTATAGTATTTTGCCTGTTCTTTCTTAGCAACACTATTGTCAGGGGTTTTGCCCTGCTTTCTTTCTTTTATTGCTTTCTTAGCAGATCTACCTGATAAATCACTTATTACCTTTGGTATTCCAAGCACTATAAATAATATTATAGTTGTTATAAGGAAGATTATAGCTAGAATCAATCCGCCGATAAAGCATATCTCATACACACTATTCATAGCTATCACTCTCCCATCTCGCCATCTTCAGCTTCTGTAGTTCCATCAGCCTCAGAATTCTCTGTTGTAGGTTTATCTTTTTCCTTTTCATCGTACTGACCCTTGGATAACTTATCCACTGTGTCCTTACGCTTGTTCCAAGTTCTGTTAATTGTTATGTCCTTAACATCCTGACCTTCCTCGTAGATTGCAAGCAGGTCTTCAACCTGAGTAGGACATTTCTTCTTCCAATTGGCTGGATCCTGATCAACCTCTACGCAATATGAATAGATATAATCCAAGTGATCAGCATACACTTTATTACTAAGTGCATTCTTCTCGCCAAGGATTTCCTCTATCTCCTCATAGGTTGCAATGGTGTTATCATAATCACCAAGGTTTGCATAGGCATCTGCCTTGCCTGACATTACATTATAATATGAGGTATTGAAAATGTTATCACTCTCTCCACCTATTGTAAGTCCTTCGCTTTCAGCCAGCTTTATATTAAGTATAGTCAAGTACTCATCAGTATAATTGATTACTGCATTGTTGTACTGTTCCCTTAAATTCTCATTTTCAGTGTTCTTAGCTAAATATTCATTAATAACTATAAGGTTCTCATAGTATGAATAGAAGTAATCGTTAGGATTAATCGTTGTTCCTGTGTACTCCTCCAGGTCTTCACAGGCCTGATTCATAACCTCATCAGCATACTCTGCCACACCATCCTCTGTAACATATGTAGCATATATACGTCCTATAGTTTTATAGTTAATGAATTTCACATCGTTTTGGTTAGTGTACTCATTCTGGTTATATACAGCAAAGCTGTTAATCTCCTCCATAAGCTCACTTGCATTAACATTTGTACTTGATAAGAACATAGACACTGAGCCATAGTACTGGGCAAGCTCACCATAATCCTTGTCCTTAGGGTCTATCATGTTAAAATACTTGTTAGCAAGCTTATAATCTCCAAGCTCATCAAAATATGTAATAGCAAGCTTATAAAGCACCTGATCATTCTTATTTACAGAGCCATGTCCTGCCTTAACTCTATTAGCAACTACGTTAAGTCCTGTCTCTAACTGCAAATCTGTAGTACCATCAGGTCTTAACTCATTAGATGCATCAATATATACCTGAATGTATTTTTCATAGGCCTCTGCATCGCTTCCATCAAGCTCAAATGCATTCTTATATTCCTCTGCCGCTCTTACATAATCGCCCTGGGCTCTATATTCATTACCTGTTTCAATATATGTATTATAATTATCAAGCTTTATCTGCTGCATACCGATGTATCCCACCAATGATGTAATTCCGGCAGCTACAGTAAGCACCGATGTGGCCACAAATGCAGCCAGCTTTTTCTTGTTCTTCTTCTTGTAAGCATCATCGAGCTCTGTATAGTGTTCTAATGCATACATAAGCTCAGAACAGTTCTGGTATCTGTCATTTGGATTTGGCTGTGTACATTTTAATATAATCTTCTCTAAGCCTGATGATAGTGATGGATTCCACTCTCTAATAGGCTTCATCTCATATGGCGGTTCACAAGGATTTTTACCTGTTACTATATGGTACAAGGTTGCACCAAGGTTATATATATCAGTTCTGGCATCTGTCTTGTAGATTCCTCTACCCTGAGCATCACCAAACTGCTCTGGTGCTGCATATCCTCTAGTTCCAAGGGCTGTAGTATCTGCGTTATTCTCAACAATGTACTCCTTAGCAGTACCAAAGTCGATAAGCTTTACTCCTCCCTCAGGCTTTATCATAACATTAGAAGGCTTCATGTCTCTGTATATTACTGGCGGATTCATGTTGTGGAGGTAATCAAGGGCGCTGGCAAGCTGGAGTCCCCACTCAATTACCAAATCCTGTGGTTGGGCTCCTTCCTTTTTCAGTCTGTCTTGAATAGTGGTACCCTCTATGAAGTCCATAACTACATAGATTGTCCCCTCCTGATTTATGATGTCAACAATTCGTGGTAAAACCGGATGGTCAACATTCTTTAATATATTTGCTTCTCGCTCAAGTCCCTTTAGCAATGTCTTGGTAGACTTTGAGCCATCATTTTTAATCTCCTTAACAGCCCACTGCTTGTTAAGACGATTATCTCTGGCGAGATATACGATGGACATTCCGCCTCGTCCAACCTCTTTCCATATCTCGTATTTTCCGTCTAATACAGTACCTTCTTTAGTCATCCTTGTTCTTCCTTCCAAATATGTAACTTATCGTCCCCAAATAGCTGTAGTTACGGCAGCTTTTACTTAAGCAGTCTTTACAACCGCTACTGTAATATTATCGGACTCTTTTCTATTTTTTACAGTTTCTGTAAGATATCTACATCCGAATTCTATATCCTGTTCAGTTTTAACAACTGCAGGACCAATCTTTTCTAACATTTCCTGCTCACTTATCTGATGTCTAAATCCATCTGAGCAAAGCATATATACTTCATCCTTTGTCGCATGCCCTTTTACAAACTCTGGCTCAACCACCTGTGAAGCTCCCACACACTGAAGAAGTACACTTCTTCTTGGATCAGTCTTAGACTGCTCCACAGTCATTCTTCCCGCTTCAATCTCTCTGGCGATGAAGGTCTGATCCTTTGTGAGCTGAACAACCTTATCTGTCATACAATACACTCTACTATCTCCAACGTGTACTATAAAATATTCGTCATTATACAGAAGTATGGCTGAAACTGTTGTTCCAAGCATCAGATTGTTCTTTTCTCCATATTCGCCAAGTCTCTGATTCTGAGTTTGTATTATATCGTTCCACTGACCAACCAATCTTTCCTCATCAAGTCCAAGCTTGTTGATGTCATCTATAAGCACATTGTCAAACCAATCGCTAAATGCCATTATAACTTCCTTACTGGCTAACTCTCCCTTTGACAATCCGCCCATACCATCGCAGACAATAGCAAATGCTATCTTTCCCTTTTTAGTCTCCACGACCTTAATAGCTAAGGAATCCTGATTCGTCTTTTTACTTATCCCCACATCAGTGTGGTACGCGGCTATGTAATCCATGTTTCTTTTACTCTCCCTTTCTTAGGAGGAATGTAAACTCCTCATCACCAAGCTGAATTATAGTCTTATTCTTAAGTAATACTTCCTTGCCTGGCTCAAGTTCAACTCCATTAACATATGTATGATTTGTTGAATTATTATCCTTAATGTAGTTTACTCCATCCCTTTGAATGATTGTACAGTGAACCCTACTAATTGCAGTATTGTTCTCTATTGCATAGTCTGCCTTAGTCTTAGACTTTCCTATAGTAAATTCTGGCTTTGTAATATTGATTGCCTCACCAGTATTCTTTCTTACTATATGTGGTACCGGCTTTGATCCAAGCTGTCCAACAAGATTTCCCATAGTAAATTCGCCTGGCTTTACATCCTGAACTGGCGCTGGACTTGGTGCCACTGGTGTTCCCGGCATTGGCATTCCCTGTGGTGCTGCTGGCTTTGGTGCTCCTGGCATTGGCATTCCCTGTGGTGCTGCTGGCTTTGGCGCTCCCGGCATTGGCATTCCCTGTGGTGACACT
>JAGALE010000286.1 GCA_017625335.1 Lachnospiraceae bacterium | reverse complement strand
ATTTTTGTGCATAATGTATGAACAAACTTGATTTTTATATATAAACATAGTAAAATATTATTTGATTGAAAATCTACAGGAGGTATATATTTATGGATAAGGACCAGATAACTAAAAAGCTTGAAGAAGTTATACTTGATGAGATGCCGGAAATTGACAGTGTTAATATGAATGCATCTATGGTGAAGGAGTATGGGATTAATTCAATATCATTAATTAGATTGATTGTAGCTGCTGAGAAGAAATTTGATGTAGAATTTGACGACTATGAGTTAGATCTTAGTGCGTATGACACATTTGCAGATCTTGCAGCTACAGTAGCAGAGAAAATATAAGAATCGGGAGGGGTTTTAAAATGGCAGATAAGAAAAAGTTACCTTTAGCAAAGCCACTCATTACTTCATGGCAGTGGCATGCATCATTGTTCTCAATTCTTTCAGATGATGAGAACGCAAAGAAATGGATTTTCAGTAATTACATACAGCTTCGTTGTTATGACATCGAGGAGAGATGGACAGGGGATACTATCCTTCTTACAGATATGATGCCGGGAAGCAGCTCACTTAAGCAGTGTCCATACCTTATGTTCTCTATGATGACTAAGGCACAGATTGAGAGCTATTGTGGTAACATTATTGACTTTATTATTAAGACTATAGATCTTGGCGGATATGTATATGGTGTATTTGATGAGGCTAAGATTCTTTGTAACGCAGAGGTAGATTACAAGTTCCCTCATGAGCTTTTCATCTATGGTTACGATAGAGAGAAGGAAGAGTTTAATGTAGGTGATTTCACATTTACTGATAAGTATTCACATAACAGAGTATCTTTCTCAGACGTTGAGAGAGGATATGAGGTTATTACTGATCAGGATGACCATATCTTTAAGGATGACTACAAGGGGGGTAGAGGTCTTTATGTAATTATGAAGAATACAGATGTATCTCTTTATGACCTTGATCTTGAGCTTGTTAAGGAGAATCTTAAAGAGTATTTGAACTCTATGGATTCAAAGAATCATTTCCGTATGATGAGAAACAGATTCAATGATACTACATTTGGTATTAAGGTATACGACAGAGTGTTAGCACAGATTGACAAGCAGCTTCACAAGTCAGAGCCAGACTTCGATATCAGAGCATTACATATTATGTATGATCACAAGGTTCTTATGCTTGAGAGAATTAAGTACCTTATGAATAATGGAGCATTAAAGTACAATCAGCAGACTATTGATGAGTATTCTACAGTTGTATCTAATATGCTTGCAGCTAGAAATCTTCTTCTTAAGATTTCTATTACAGGTGATATCGAGGCATCAAGCAGATTTAAAACTTACCTTGACGCAGCTAAGGAGAAGGAGATTGGTATTCTCTTCAAGGTATTAGCTGAGTTAGAGGAGAAGTAAGATATATCAGTTTAGCGGGTTTTAATCCTGCTTAAAGGGTGCTTTGCAAAATAGAGAGAATCTCATTTTGTGAAGCTCCTTTTTGTATTAAAACCTTAGGAAAATATTAATAATTAATGGATTGTATTTTGTTAGAATGTAAATGTAGATGAGAGGAGGTGTGTTATGGAAGAAGTAATATTAGTTGTTGATGATGAACCGGAAATAGCTGATTTGGTTGAGCTATATCTAAAAAATGAGAATTATACTGTGAGGAAGTTTTATACTGCGGAGGAGACTATTAAATGTATAAATGAAGAGCACATCGATTTGGCAATATTAGATGTGATGTTGCCTAATATTACAGGCTTGCAGATTTGCAAGGACATAAGAAAAAATAATACATACCCTGTTATTATGCTAACAGCCAAGTCTGAGGAGATAGATAAGATTACAGGATTGACCTTGGGTGCAGATGATTATATAACAAAACCGTTTTTGCCTTTGGAATTAGTTGCAAGGGTTAAGGCACAGCTTAGACGGTATAAGAGTTATAATAGTCTGGAGAAACCGGATGAAGATATTATAGTGCATTCAGAGTTGACAATTAATGTAAAAACTCATGAGTGTATGATGAATGATGAGCACATTAATCTCACTCCTACAGAATTTGCCATTTTGAGAATACTGTGCCAAAGGAAGGGAGAGGTGATTAGCTCCGAGGATTTGTTTCATGAGATATGGGGTGATGAATACTACAGCAAGGCCAGCAATACAATAACTGTACACATTAGACATTTAAGGGAAAAGATGCACGATTCCTTTGAATCGCCAAAGTATATAAAAACTGTGTGGGGGTGTGGTTATAAAATTGAAGGATAATTTTGTTAAAGTACTAAGGATAATAGGAATATTTGTGACAGTAATTTTGGTGTGCTATGGATTATTTTACTATTTCGATAACGTTTGGAATGGTATGTTTGTTGAGTGGTTTGAAAATAGATTTATAGAGTATAATGAGGAGTGGTGTTGTGGTGTAAATACTTCAGTCTGCTACGTAACAAGGGTTGTAAAATGGGGAGAACTGAAGAATTTTATATTGGGGATAGCTATTGTAATAGGTGTGATACTCATGACCATTGCCATGATTTATTCTAATTTGGTTATAAAGGCTAAGACAAAGAAAAAACTATCCGACTTAAGTGAGATGATAAAGCGATATATGTCAGAGGAGCAGAGCGTTGATTTGTTTCCGGTGGAGTATTCTGAAATATCCACTCAGCTGGCAGAATTAAAGATGAAGCTGCAAAAACACGAACAGCTTCTTAAGGAAGAGGTTAGCAGAAAAAATGATTTGGTAGCGTATTTGGCACATGATTTAAAAACGCCCCTGACTTCAGTTATAGGATATTTAAGCCTGATAAATGAGGCAAAGGATATGCCCACTGATATGCAGGAAAAATATATTGATATAACCTTAAGAAAGGCGTTGAGACTAGAAGAGCTGATTAATGAGTTTTTTGAAATTACCAGATATAATATGATGCAGATTACGGTTGAAGAGGAAAAAATAGACCTGTCTTATATGTTGTATCAGATGGCTGATGAGTTTTATCCGCAACTTCAGAAAAAGGGGAATACAGTGAAGCTTAATGTAGATGAGAATGTATTTATAGTAGGTGACCCCAATAAGCTGGCAAGAGTGTTCAATAATATATTAAAGAATGCAATTGCCTATAGCTACAATGAAACAACTATAGAAATATTTACTAAGTTAATTGATGGTGGTGTGGAAATTGGTTTTTTTAATAAGGGTAAAACCATATCTAAGGAAAAGTTAAAAACAATATTTGATAAATTTGTGAGACTGGACCAGGTTAGAGGGACCAGCACCGGAGGTGCCGGACTTGGCTTGGCCATAGCCAGAGAGATAGTGAATCTGCATGGTGGAAATATCAAAGCCACCAGTGAGAATGAGGAAACTACTTTTTTGGTGTTTATTCCAAGAGTTGTTGAGAATTAGTAAATTCTTAATTATTTTATAATTTAATATTATTACATAAGGGCTTATATTCGGCTAACATTGACATTAGCCGGATATGAGCCCTTTTTTACAAAATGTTTAAATTGTGATGAATACTTGATGATGGTAGGGGTGGTAATTTGAATGAGAAGAAATTATGTGGAACAAAAGGAGGGATAATATGACATTATATGGTAACGATGCTATATTTTATGCGAAGGAATATGAGAATATTGTTAGGAATGAGATTAGAGAAAGTGGTTCGGAGTGCGTTGGTAAGATGGAATATGAAGAGTTTGTGGAAGGGCACAGTCAGGGGAGTTTTCTTCAATCTATGTACTGGAGTCGAGTGAAGGAAGGTTGGGGCTGTGAGCCTGTTGTTGTAAGAGATGACTTGGGAAAGATTAAAGCTGGTATGATGGTGCTGATAAAAAGCGTGCCGTTTCTAAATATTACATATATGTATGCACCTAGAGGACCAGTGTGTGATTTTACAGATGAGGCTGCCTTGAAGGAGCTTATGATAAAAGTTGATGAATTGCGGAGAAGATATCGTGGTTTTGCACTTAAGACAGATCCTTTTATAGAGGAGGGTGATAGAGTATCTATAGAAAATATGAGAAAGGCTGGCTTTGAATATCTGATTACAAAAGACGGTTACAGTACAATTCAGTGCAGAAGTAACTATATCCTGGATTTAAAAGAGAAAAGCTGTGATGATATATATGATGGTTTTCATAAGAAACACAGATATAATATACGTGTTGCTAAGAGAAAAGGCGTGGAGTGTGGTTTTTATGGTGTAGAGAAGCTTTGTGATTTTTACAATCTTATGAAAGAAACAGGAGTAAGAGATGGCTTTTCCATAAGAAGTATGGAGTATTTTGAGAGGATATTAAAGGAGCTGGGGGCAAAGGCGAAGCTTTGTATGTGTTATTATCAGGGAAAACCTTTGTCGGGAGCGCTGATAATAAATTACGGAGGGACTATGTCGTATCTTTATGGTGCATCCTCTAATGAACACAGGGATGCTATGGCGAATTATCTTATGCATTGGACTATAATAAAGCACTGCAAGGAGCTTGGTTGTAGTGCTTATGATTTTATGGGGGTGCCGTATTATTATGACAAGGAGCATAAAAACTATGGGGTATACAGATTTAAGAAGGGCTTCGGAGGAAAGGTTGTTAATTATGCGGGAGAGTTTGAAAAGGTTTATTATCCCATTGTAGGAAAAATGATTTTGAAGATTATGAATTGGATGGGGTATAAGTTGTAAATGTAATAATCAATAATTTACATTGTCTTGTCATTAGCTGGTTTATGTGATAATTTTAATTGGTAAATTATATTCGATATTGGGAGACAACTTGTGATAAAAGTAATGGTAAAAAAAATAGAATGGAGTAAGCTGGAGAAAGAATTTGATATTCTTAGTGAATCCCTTTATCCTGCCAGAAGAGAAGCTGTAGAGCGACTAAACAACAAAAAGGCCAAGCTCTCATCCATGGCTACAGGACTGCTTTTACAGGAGCTTGTAAGGGCTGAGCTTGGGGCTGAGCCAAAGGAATTAGTAATAGGTAGGGGAAGTCAGGGTAAGCCTTATGTTGAAGGGTATCCGAAATTTCATTTTAATATCTCTCACTCCGGGGATATGGTAGTTGTGGCCTATGGAGATTCCTTGGTTGGTGTGGATGTTGAACGCATGAGATGTCGTGAGAGCGATTTAAAGGTGGCAAAAAGATGTTTTACAGCAGAAGAGTATACATTTATCACTGATGATGAGTTTAACGCTGATTTGGAAGGAATAAGCTACTCTACAGAGGAACGTTTTTTTATGGTTTGGACCATGAAGGAGGCATATCTTAAGTATAAGGGCTGTGGTATTAGTGTTCCTATGAATTCCTTTTGTGTAAAGCCCTATGAAGGTGTTGTGGTTGGAGAGAAGCTTAGGTGTCATTCCCTGGTTTTGGATGAGTATGTGTATGCTATATGCGTGGATGATGATGTGGAGGTAGAATTGGAATTTGCGTAGGAGAAAATATGCTGAAATCTCTTATCAAATCTCTTGACAAAGAAATTTATATATTGTACAATTACCACTGTTGTGATGCAAATAGCTTCACTAATTAAATATTGTGCGGCAGTAGCTCAGCTGGATAGAGCACTTGGCTACGGACCAAGGTGTCGGGAGTTCGAATCTTCTCTGCCGCATATAATAAGAGGACTATCTGATGGTATCAGGTAGTCCTTTTTTGCGCGTTGTAATGAGCTGTTCATAGATGAGCTTAATGTGTTCGCTAGGAGCTAGACTGCTATATCCTCTAAGTAAAAAAATGGGTATGTGAGCAATGGTATCTAAGAATATACCCAAAACAAGAATAATGGTTAAAATAATGAAAGGCAACCTACTTCCGTAGATTGCCTTCTTATAAGCTGGGCTACAAGGATTCGAACCTTGAGATGCTGGAGTCAGAGTCCAGTGCCTTACCATTTGGCGATAGCCCATCACTCACAAGAATGTATTATAATAGAGAGTAAAAAAAAAAGCAAGTACTTTTTTGAAAAAAATTAATTAATTTATTTTTTCGTCTTATTGGATACATTTTCCTGAATAGTATCTGCGAATAATATGAAATATATACTTAAGAATTATAAATTTTTCTAATTTTTATGAATATAGTTTGACAAAGCCAATGTTATGGTTTAGAATTTCACGTGTTACAAACATTTACGGAGGGGTTATTAAGATGAACGTAATATACGTAGTTCCTTGGGCTATATGTGAAACAGACAGTATATATGTGAAGAAGGTTAATAGTGATACTGTTCCTGCTCCTGAGAAGGGTGCTACAGTTGATGATTGGTGCATAAGGAATGTTATTCCAAATCCTGACAGAAGAAGTAAGGATGTGTATGCAGTTATAGATGTGTATAATGGATATAAGGAAAATATAAGTGACAAGGGAATGTCAGTATTTTCTTTGAGTAACTCTGTGGAGAAGCTTGAGGAGTATGGGTACGTAAAGGCTTCTGATACTGAGGCGGAACACATCAGGAAAAAGGTTTTAAAGCTGGATAAGGCAGCTAAAAAGGCAAAATAGTAATGCATATTTTAAGACCACCTAAGGTGGTCTTATGTTTTAATTAAGACAATGTATTAGGGTGATTTGGCTTGTCGTGAGGACAAGAGAAAGTGAGGACGGACATGATAGAATTTGGAAAATGGAACACATTAAAGGTAATTCGCTCGAAGGATTTCGGTGTGTATGTAGGTGAGGATAATACCCCTGCTAATGAATGCATATTGCTTCCTAGAAAGCAGGTGCCGGAAGGGGTTAAGGCTGGAGCTACAATTGATGTATTTATATACAGAGATTCACAGGATAGACCAATAGCAACAGTTAATGAGCCACTTATTACCTTGGGAGAGATAAAAAAGCTTAAGGTTAAAAATGTCAGCAGTATAGGTGCATTTATGGACTGGGGCTTAGAGAAGGATATATTGCTTCCTTTTAAGGAACAGACTGCAAAGGTTGAGGAAGGTAAGGAGTATCTTGTTAGAATGTATGCTGACAAGTCAGATAGACTTTGCGTTAGTATGAAGCTTTATTCGCACCTGCTTCCTGCAGAGGGTCTTGCAAAGGGCGATCATGTTACAGGAACAGTATATGAATTTAAGAAGGATTTAGGTGCATTTGTGGCCATTGATGATAAGTATCTGGGACTTATACATAAGAGCGAGCTTTACAACAATGTATACGTAGGCGATGTGATTAACGCTAGAGTTGTTACTGTAAGAGAGGATGGTAAGGTTGATTTGTCTCTTCGTGACGAGGCTTATGTACAGATAGACCAGGACAGCATGATGGTATACGACATAATAAAGAGCTATAAGGGAGTTTTGCCATTTAATGATAAGGCAGATCCTGCACTTATTAAGAAGGAATTTGGTCTTAGTAAGAATGCATTTAAGAGAGCTGTTGGAAGACTGCTTAAGGAAGGTAAGATTACTATTACTGATGAAACTATTGAGATAGTTGAAGTGGAAAAGAAAAAGAAAGCTCCTAGAAAATCAGATAGAAAAAAGGAAGGAAGATAAATATGAATAAGACAATTATAAAAACAGATAAGGCACCGGCAGCAATTGGACCATATTCACAGGCTATAGCTGTTGGAGATATGATATTTACATCAGGTGTAATTCCTATTATTCCTGAGACAGGAGAGCTTGAGACAGGAGATATTAAGGCACAGGCTACACAGGCGATAGGAAACCTTATTAACCTTCTTGAAGCGGCAGGCTCTAATGCTGATTCAGTGGTTAAGACTACAGTGTTTATTAAGGATATGAATGATTTTGCTGCTGTAAATGAGGTTTATGCTACATTCTTTACTGATAACTACCCTGCACGTTCATGTGTTGAGGTGGCAAGACTTCCTAAGGATGTGCTTATAGAGATAGAAGCAGTGGCTCTTAAGGCAAATTAATATGAGTAAAGATGTGATAATTTTGGTTATAGCGCTTTTGGCTGTGTACAACCTGGTTGTATTTTGTGTATATGGATACGATAAGAGCTGTGCCATAAAGGATAAATGGAGAGTTCCAGAGAAGGTTCTTATAGCCCTTGCTTTTTTGGGCGGTTCAGTGGGAGCGTATCTGGGGATGAGTGTATTTAGGCACAAAACCAAGCATACAAAGTTTACCGTGTTGGTTCCGTTGGCGTTATTAATACATATTGTTTTAGTTGTATGGTTAGTTGTTGGACGTAAATAATATTCGTAAAGTGGCAGGCAGGCAAAAATAATATAAAAAATGGTTTGATTTGATATACATTTTTCTTGCATATTCTTCCATGAGTGGTAAAATGTTTGTATGTGACAAACTACGGAAAGAAGGTTTTAGTTATGAGTAAAAACATTGATTGGTCAAATCTTGGATTTGGCTACATTAAAACAGAGAACAGATTTGTATCTAATTTCAAGGATGGAGCATGGGATGAGGGAACTATCACTACTGATGATATGGTAGTTATCAGTGAGTGTGCAGGTGTTCTTCAGTATGCACAGACTTGTTTCGAGGGCCTTAAGGCTTATAGAACAGAGGATGGTAAGGTAGTGTGCTTCCGTCCTGATTTAAATGCAAGCAGAATGGTGGACTCATGTGAGAGACTTGAGATGCCAACATTCCCAGAGGACAAGTTCGTAGAGGCAGTTGAAAAGGTTGTTCAGGCTAATTTAGATTATGTTCCACCATATGGCTCAGGAGCAACTCTTTATATCAGACCTTATATGTTTGGTTCAAACCCTGTTATCGGTGTTAAGCCTGCTGATGAGTATCAGTTTAGAATTTTTGTAACACCTGTTGGACCATACTTTAAGGGTGGCGCAAAGCCTATAACTATTAGAGTATCTGACTTTGATAGAGCAGCACCACATGGTTCAGGACATATTAAGGCTGGACTTAACTATGCTATGAGCTTACATGCAATTGTTGATGCTCATAACAAGGGCTATGCTGAGAACTTATACCTTGACCCAGCAACTAGAACTAAGGTTGAGGAGACAGGTGGAGCTAACTTCATCTTTATCACTAAGGATGGAAAGCTTGTAACACCTAAGTCAGATAGTATCCTTCCATCTATTACAAGACGCTCACTTATGTATGTTGCTGAGCACTATCTTGGTATGGAGGTTGAGCACAGAGAGGTTTACCTTGATGAGCTTCAAAGTTTTGCAGAGTGTGGTCTCTGTGGTACTGCTGCAGTTATCTCACCTGTTGGTAAGATTGATGATCACGGTACAGAGATTTGCTTCCCAAGTGGTATGGAGGAGATGGGTCCTGTAACTAAGAAGTTATATGATACATTAACTGGAATCCAGATGGGTCGTATTGAGGCACCAGAGGGTTGGATTAAGGTTATCGCTGAGTAAAAAAATATATAAAGGCGTCTTACCTTTGGGTGAGGCGCCTTTGCTTTTGGGATTATGAGAAGGGATTGGCCTATGCAAATGCTGCATTTGTGAAAGGCGAAACCACATGGGTGGATACTAATTATGTATATGAGAGAGAGTATATGTATGCTCTTATTATGGAGCGTAATTTGGTAGATGAGGGAATACTTTATTTTTATGTTGAGGTATTTGATCCTGATGACTTAAATACAAGCTATCTGGTAGTGGTAAAGGTAAAGGATAGACAACAGGCCTACGCAATTATTAATTCTATTAAGATGAAATAAGAATAATTAAAAACTAAGAAAAAATAAAGGGAAATTAGATATGAAGAAGACAGAAAAAACAAATGTTATGCGATTGTTAGAACAAAAGAAGATAGATTACAAAAGCTATGATTATACTGAAACTGGAGTTATAAGTGGAGCAGAGGTTGCTTCTGCCTTAGGGCAAAACCCGGACCAGGTGTATAAGACTCTAGTTACTCAGGGTGCTACTAAGAATTACTATGTGTTCCTAGTGCCAGTGCTAAAGGAACTTAATCTAAAAAATGGTGCTAAGGTGGTAGGCGAAAAAAGTATTGCCATGATAAAGTCAAAGGAATTACTTTCTCTTACAGGATATATTCATGGCGGCTGTTCTCCTATAGGAATGAAGAAGCAATTTAAGACGGTTATTGATTCATCAGTGAAGAATTTCGAAACTATATTTTTCAGTGCGGGTAAGATTGGATATCAGGTTGAGGTGGCAGTGAAGGATATAGAAAAAATTGTTAGATATGAGCTTGGAGAGATAGCGGAGTGACAGGAGGAGAAAATTGCATGAGAAAAAAGATAGTAGTATTTGCTGTTTTGATAATAGTAGCAGTGCTTTCAGTTATATTTGGAATAAAAAAATATAAAGAGTACAAAGTAGAAAAGCAGGCCGAGATGGAGAAGCTAAATGATTCATTTTTGTATAGCTTGAATTTAGATGCGGATTGTAATGTTAGCTACAACAAGGTTGAGGTTCATGGAATGTCAAAATATGCATCTGCTTCAGAAGCTACTATAAGGATATGCTATTATAATTATTATAACGATGCTGATTTAAGCTATGAAGGACTTATGGATGAATATAATAATTTCTGTGAAGGAAAGGATGATTATAAAAATCTAAAAAAGTATGCAAATTACATGATGGATAAAAAAACTATACCTTTTACTGAACGTGTTATAGGTAATTTGCATGTGGATGATTTTATTAAGCAGGTAACTAGAGCAGTTTATGAAGAATGTGGCAAAGATTATAATCAATACCTAGGTATGGATGCTCAGGAGATAAATGTACTTTGCCAAGCTATGCTTAAAAGAGAAGACGAGGTATATGAGAGAATAATTGTAGGTTACTTAGAGGAATCTGCAGATTATCCTTATCCTATCTTTACCACCATCGATGATGTGGATGATACGGGAGTTGGTGAAGGTCAGGAAATTGTAATGGAGTCAGAGGATGGCAATATAATCTACCATTTAGCGTACGGAAATGTGAAATGGCTGACAGAGGAAGAAAGCTGGTATGTAAGAAAAATTGAAATAGTTGGCGGAGCATACTCGGTTTGTAAGGAAAAGATTGGTCATACAGGAAGCCCTGGTTGGGCAGATTCCACAATTGTACCTTATGGCTTTGAATGTATAAAGGATGATGAAAATCAGATTATATATAGCAGAGACAACGTTAACTTTATCATTGATTACAATAATGACGAAGTGATTAGGATGACTGTTGAGGTTGTGAGATAATAATTTGGAAGGGTGCTTTAGAGTGCCCTTTTAAATTTATATTGACAGATACATTTCCGAATGCTATATTAAACATATGAACAATCATTCACATAACAAAAAAGGAGGATTCCTATGTCAGATAAGGATAAAACAACAGCACATTGCTGCACAGAACATCATAACCATAAGGAGTTAGTCGAATCTGTTAGCATGGACATGCCAGAGGAAGAAGTGCTTTATGATTTGGCAGAGCTTTTTAAGGTATTTGGTGATACCACCAGAATTAAGATATTATACACACTCTTTGAATCAGAGATGTGCGTGTGCGATATAGCAGAGGTTCTTAATATGACTCAGTCAGCTATCTCCCATCAGCTTAAGGTTCTAAAGCAGGCAAAGCTTGTTAAGAATAGAAGAGATGGTAAGCAGATTATCTATTCCTTGGACGATGGACACATTGCCAATATTATAACTATGGGAATAGAGCATATTATGGAGTAGTTAGATTAAATAAGATGCAATATTAGTAAAACATACAGTGACAATATAAATAAATTATTAAAATGGAGGAATAAGACTATGAAGAAGAGATTTGATATGGAAGATTTAGATTGTGCAAACTGTGCTGCGAAGATGGAGGAAGCTATTAAGAAGATTAATGGTGTTATAGATGCAAATGTTAGCTTTATGGCACAGAAGCTTACTATTGAAGCAGAGGAAGCAGATTTTGATAAGATTATGAAGCAGGTTGTTAAGGCAGTTAAGAAGGTTGATTCAGATTGTGAGGTAGTGCTTTAATTAGCGAGGTTTCCGGTAAGACAAAATGCTTGTTAGGTTGTCAGGAAACTAGCACATGAAATGAGGATTTCGTTATGAATAAGAAACAGAAACGACAATTAAAGAAGATAATCGTATCACTTGTACTACTAGTGGTTATGGTTATCATTCACAAGCTGGTAATTGATAAGCTGTCACTGGGAAATGTTTCCGCAAGAGTTATCCTTACGGCTATGTACCTTGTTCCATATCTGATAATTGGTGGAAGGGTTCTGGCTAAAGCGGGGAGAAACATTTTAAATGGTCAGGTATTTGACGAAAACTTTCTTATGGCGTTGGCTACAATCGGGGCATTTATATTAGCAGAATATACTGAGGCGGCAGCAGTTATGCTGTTTTATCAGGTAGGAGAGCTATTCGAGAATATTGCTGTTAATAAGTCTAGAACTGCTGTAACAGCATTGGTAGGGCTTAGACCTGATTACGCAAATGTAGAGCGTTCTGGAGAGCTTGTAAAGGTTGATCCTAGTGATGTTTCAGTTGGCAGTGAGATAATTATACTTCCGGGAGAAAAGGTTCCTGTGGACGGCGTTGTTGTATCAGGAGAAAGCTTTGTGAATACTGCTGCCTTAACAGGAGAGTCAGTGCCTAGAGAAGTAAAGGTTGGTGATACTGTACTTAGTGGCTGCATCAATGAGGGTGGAAAGCTTACTCTTAGAACTACTAAAAACTTTGATGATTCTACAGTTGCCAAAATTCTTGATATGGTGGAGAATGCAAGCTCAAGAAAATCTAAGTCGGAAAGCTTTATTACAAGATTTGCAAAGTATTACACACCGTTGGTTGTAATTGCAGCATTAATTGTTGCCTTTGTTCCGCCTATTATACTTCATGACAGCTTTGGAACATGGATTAGCAGAGCGCTTATATTTCTTGTTATTTCCTGTCCTTGTGCTTTGGTTATATCAGTTCCTCTTGGGTTCTTCGGTGGAATCGGAGCAGCCTCAAAACTGGGTATACTGGTAAAGGGTAGTAATTATTTAGAGGCTATGGCAGAGGTTGATTACATTGTGTTTGATAAGACTGGAACACTTACAGAGGGTGTATTCAAGGTTAATGAGGTGGTATGCAAGGGCTCCTTTGATAAGGTGGAATTGCTTAAGCTTGCTGCCTATGCAGAGTGTTACTCCAACCATCCTATAGCAAAATCAATCGAAAGTGCTTATGTTGAGGCAGGTAACACTATAGATAAGGATAAGATAGAGGATGTTAAGGAAATATCAGGTAAGGGCGTTAGCGTAAGCTTAGATGGAGCCGAAATATTTGCAGGTAACAAAAAGCTTATGAAGGATATGGGAATAAGCTTTGAGGAGAATAATGAGACCAGCGGTACAGTAGTTTATGTTGCTAGAGATAAGGAGTACTTGGGATATATTGTTATATCTGATGTAATAAAGCAGGTGGCAAAGAGTGCTATTCAAAGGATGCATAAGCTAGGAATTAGTAATACAGTTATGCTTACAGGAGATAGAGCCAAGACTGCAAGCTATGTAGCGGATGAGCTTGGAATTAGGACTGTATATAGCGAGCTTCTTCCCGGAGATAAGATGAGTAAGCTTGAGGAGCTTATAGCTTCTAAGGGTGAAGGTAAGAAGAGGAATAAGGTTGCATTTGTAGGTGACGGAATTAATGATGCTCCGGCACTGACTAGAGCAGATATAGGAATTGCCATGGGTGCCTTGGGACAGGATGCAGCCATTGAGGCAGCAGACATTGTTCTTATGGATGATAATCCGGAGAAGATTGCTACAATTCATAATATTGGACGAAAAACACTTACTATTGTAAGACAAAACATAGTGTTTGCTCTTGGAGTAAAGTTCCTGGTTATGATTCTTGGAGTATTTGGAATTGCAAATATGTGGCTTGCGGTATTCGCTGATGTTGGTGTTGCTGTGATTGCCATACTTAACTCTATGAGGATGTTAAAATTTAAGGAGTAAGAAAGTGAATGAAACGCATCAAGATAACCAACTTGATGCGTTTTTTGTAATGTTTAGAATGTGTGGTTTAGGATTTTGAAATTCACATTACGCGTAAATTTGATAAATGATATTACAAAACTGAAAGAAAAATAATTAAAACTGTTGCAATATGCTTCATAAAGCTATAAGATAGAGAAAAGGAGGTGTAGAATATGATTACTGTAAGCTTAAGATTTGAAGAAGATATGAAAAAGGAATTAGATGAAATGTGTGAGGAGATGGGGATGAATCTTACCACATTCTTTATGATTTATGCTAAGAAGGCTCTTCGTGATAGGAGAATACCATTTGATATTGTTGCTCCAGTTAGAGAAAAAACTGATATGAAGTTATACGAGAGAGAGAGAGATGAAGACGCAATAGACAAATTGCTGGAAGAATTTGTTATACCATCAGAAAGAGGTAATAATGTAGATGAATATATGGAGGAAATGCGTGGAAATGACAGAATATAAAAGAGCGTTTTGCGACACAGCTATCTTCATATATTATTTAGAAAAAAATGAGTCTTAGCAATAGTTTCTGAATGTGATGTATTTTATACTAATGACAAGCAATTGCTGCAGGTAGAGGAGCTTGAAATAAGGCTACCGCAATCCCATTGGCTTTAGACGATGGGGTAAGGTAGCCAAAAGCACCGAATTATTTGCGAAAGCATTTCTGGAAAGAACATACTTTTTGGACAGACGGATATTTTGCCTGTAGCGTAGGGAATGTATCAGAAGAAATGCTAAAAAGATATATAGAAAATCAAGGTTGAGAAAGAAGGTAGCAGCGAATGTTAAAGGCATATAAATACAGAATATACCCTAATAATGAGCAGAAAATACAGATTACAAAAACATTTGGCTGTTGCCGTTTTGTGTATAATCAGACACTGGCATATCGGAAAGAAGTATATGAGAAAGAGAAAAAATCAGTTAGTAAAACTGACTGTAACAATTACTGCAACAGACAATTAAAGAAAGAATATGAATGGTTAAAAGAGATTGATAAGTTTGCTCTGTCAAATGCGGTTTATAACATGGATTCTGCATATCAGAAATTTTTTAGGGAGCATGCAGGTTATCCGAAGTTTAAGAGTAAGCATGATAATCATAGATCATATACAACAAATTTTACGAATGGCAATATAACAGTAGATTTTGAGGGCAATAGAGTAAAGCTGCCTAAATTAAAAGGTGTAAAGGCAAAATTGCATAGAAATTTCAGTGGGCAGATAAAATCGGCAACGATATCGCAAGTTTCGAGTGGAAAATATTATGTATCAATTTTAGTGGAAACAGAACATGAAAAACTGCCACATACAAACCAAAATACAGGAATAGATTTAGGCATTAAGGAGTTATGTATTACTTCTGATGGAAAGAAATATGAAAATCCCAAAACCATTAGAAAATACGAGAGGAAACTGGTAAAGCTGCAAAGACAGTTAGCACACAAAGAAAAAGATAGCATTATGCCACGAGAAAATAACAAATACCAGAAAAGACTATCTGCATAAAATATCCAATGAGATTATCAGCGAAAACCAAGTGATAGTTTCGGAAGATTTGCAGATAAAAAACATGGTAAAAAATCATCATCTGGCAAAGTCCATAAGTGATGTATCATGGTATGAGCTGACAAGACAGTTAGAATATAAGGCGCAGTGGAATGGCAGAAAATATATCAAAATAAATACATTTTATGCCAGTAGTCAGTTGTGTTCAGCCTGTGGATACCAAAATGCAGAGACGAAAAATCTGTCAGTCAGGGAATGGGTATGTCCCGTTTGTGGTACAAAACATGATAGAGATATCAATGCGGCAAAGAATATACTGGAAGAAGGATTAAGACAAATAGCATAAAAGGAATAACAATATAGGGCAGGGACTGCCCAAATTAACGCCTGTGGAGATAGTAGGTTACGAGGTCTGCGAAGCAGGAAGCCCATTGGCTTTAGACAATGGGTAGTTCACGTGGTGGTGTTAAAATAAAAGAGTAAAGGTTCTTCGAATTATATTAGAAGAACCTTTACTCTTTTATAAATGATTTGTGAAAAATAGTAATCTAAATATTAGATTATCACTCTTGGTTTGTCTATATAAGTATTTTCCTGAAATTCCCCTGACTCTTTGTTTGAAAGAATTTCTGTAACTAGCGATTACATCTAGCTGCTTCATTCTCTTGTCTGGAAGCTCATAAAGATTTCCAAAGGCCGTTGCTTGTCTGGATACATGTCCCTTGTTGGTTTTGCTTTGAGATAACCTTCGCTTTAGGATTTTTAGCTTGGAAGTAGAAGCGCCAAGTACATTGTCCTTGTGCTGCCTGTACTTGTAATATGCTCTGTTGTCGTGAATAGCTTTGCCGAAGCAACTAGCTATAAGATATAGCCACCAATCATGCATATAGCAGTCACCTGGTGCATCCATTCTAACCATACCTAAAAGGGTGGGATTGAATACAACACTTCCCCCTCTGGCGATATTTTCTATTAGGGCATTGCCGAAGCCAGGCTTTTTGGCTGAAAATGTGGTTGTATCGGAACTGTTTGTATCCTTTGCTTTGCCGGATGTATTTAAATTCTCGTCTGTAATATCGGCCTCGCAGCAGTAAAGCAGTGGCTTGTTATCCTTGTTGTCTACCTTGGATAATCTATCACAGGCCACGGATAGCTTGTACTGATACCAATAATCATCCTGATCGGCTAAGGCGTAATAATCGTATCCAGTATCAGCTTCTTTGAATAATTCAAAGAAGGATTTACAGGCTCCCATATTTGAACCCTTAATAAGCTTTATATCTGAATATTTGGAGCAGTATTCATTTACGATATCAATAGTAGAATCGGTGGAACCGTCGTCTCTGATTAAGACGCTTATCTCTACATCCTTTTGGGCTAATATAGAGTCTAGCTGCTCTCGTATGTACTTTTCTCCATTATAGGCTGATAATAAAACCTGAACCTTATACATAGTTTTCTCCATTATAGGCTGATAATATATTTAAACACTAGCATTCCTTTTGCTGAATTATGAATTAGTGTAGCTAGTGCACAAGCCAATTATATTGTGTGTAAAATTAGCTCTCCTTAGAACCGAGCATCTCCTCATAAATCTCTGTCATTCTATCATGAACAAGCTCTATGTCAAAATATTTCCTGCAATTTGCTACATTTACTTCACCAAGCTTTTTACATTCCTTTTCCTTCTTGAGAAGGTAGTTAAGCTTCTCGGTGAAGCTTGCTGTATCATCTACATCTACCAGATAATCCTTGCTTCTAGAATCCTTGTCCGGAGCAAGCAAATCCCTGTTGCCGCGAATGTCGGAGGCTATAACCGGAAGTCCTGCTGCCATAGCCTGCATAACTGCTACTGGAAGTCCCTCCTGGCGACTGGTGAATAGGAATATGTCGCTTATTCTACAAATCTCAAGTATGTCAGTTCTATAGCCTGCAAAGAAAACCTTGTCCTTTACCCCCAGGTCTTTGACTAAGTCCTTAAGCTTTCCTTGCTCCTTGCCCTTGCCACAGATGAGAAGAATTGCATCTTCATTTTCAGCTGCCGCAAATGCATTAATAGTACCTTCTACATTCTTTCTTGGAATGAGCTCCGCCATAGTCATAACGATTTTCTTATTGTGTGGAATTTTAAGCTCCCTACACTTTGCTTTTCTATCCACATCAAGCATATTTATAGCAGTGGTGTCTACTCCAACTCCCGGAACATACTCCACATGAGTTTTCTTAAACTTCTTAGAAGCAGTCTTAAAGTCTTCTTGATTAAGGGTGATAAGACAGTCGGTGTATTTTGCCAAATGCTTCTCTATATTATAGTAAATCAGATAATTCTTAAGGGCGGCACCCTTGAAAAAATGGAAACCATGAACAAAATAAATAACCTTGGTCTGGCCCGACTTTCTAAAGCTTTTCGCCGCAAGTCTGCCTGCCACACCGCCGAAAGGTGTCTGGGTGTGAACCAATTCACAAGGATTATCCTTTAGATAATTTTTAATCATCGTAACCGATTTAAACATCTTAATAAGCTGGGTTACATTTCTAGGGATTGGAAGGTGAACTATATCAATGTTGTTACTATTAAGCTCCTTCTCAAATTCCTCCACCCTTTCCTTAGAACTGGAGTTACCGTCCTTGAAATTGGCTGCAACAGTTACATTATATCCCATATTCTTAAGGATGTTGATATTGTCTCTATTAAAATGATCAATCATGGATGCTGAATTTGCTATCAGCATAACGCGCTTTGACATAGAAACCTCCTAAAGTAACCTTTGTGGGTGATTATACTATATTTTGGTTGGTAAGACAAATGTTTATTCTTATAAGATAAAGACAAAAATTCTGCACAAAAAAACTTGTCAAAATTTTATAAGGTTTGTTATTTTGATATGTTTTCAAATCGAGAAAACTAGATTATAATATTGTATGTTGTTAGTTCGTAAAAATTATATTCGAGCATTTTGAATTATGCTTTCAGAATTTTAAAACAACATCTATTACCAAAACTCAAGCATATAAAAGTACAATATCGGAGAAAACTATGAGATTTGCACACATAGCTGACCTTCATCTGGGCTGTAAGGTGGACATAGGTGCACCTTGGGAGAAGCGAGCCACGCAGGCTCTATTTGATGGTTTTATAAATTTAATAGATAAGCTAGAGACGGAGAATCTTGATTTCTTGTTTATAACAGGAGATTTATTTGATCATGTGCCAAGTGTAGATGAAATTCGCAGGGTTGATATGGAGCTTATGCGTCTTTCTAAAGCGTATATTATCTATGTGACAGGAGAGGCGGATCATCTAAGCAAGGAGTCTCCCCTTTGGACGTATAAATTTCACTCCAATACATTTTTAATGAATGGGGAGAAGTTTAATAATTGTGTGCCTGAAGGTAAGCAGCCTGTGAGAAATGAGTACGCAGAGGGCATAGCGGATTCTTTGTACTTTGAAAAGTATAATTTGGATATCTATGGCATATGTCAGTACAGTGAAATTAATGACAGAAACGATTTGGATTATGTGTACGCCCATAATTTGAATAGAAAAAATATATTGCTTGCTCATGGGGGTGCAGCGTCAGTATCACCATTTGCCTTAGATGATTTATCCACTAAGAAGTTTGATTATATTGGAATGGGACATTTCCATAATTTTAGATGCAAGAAGGAATATAATTTTTATTATCCCGGTGCACTTGAGCCATTAGGTCCTTCGGATGAGGGGGAGCATGGATACATAAAGGGATATATGGATCAGGGAACAAACAGTGCAAAATTTGTGGCTACATCTCAAAGAAGATATAAGACCATTGCTGTAATAGCAGATGATACACTAACTAATACATCCTTGAATTCGTATCTTATGGATATTTGTTCTAAGGATAAGCACTGTGTGTATTCAGTTGTGCTTAATAGAAGTAAAAGCTGTTATATAGATTTTAATATTGATTTGGTTAAGGAAAAATATAAGATCTTGAGTGTAGAGGGAGCTTCAGCAGACGGAGCAGATTTTAGAAAGCTTGAGAAGCTTAATGCTAATAACCTTCTTGGTAAGAACCTGAAGAGAATAAGAGAATCAAAATCGCCTAATGCAAATGCTGCCTTTGCGGCCTACGCAAATGCTATGTCAAAGGCTCTATGGGGAGATGATGATGAAATCGATATAGAAGACAGAGTTGCGGATATGTCTCAGGTTGTTATGGCTAATAAGAAGATAGTTGAGAACAAGAAGCAGGAGATAAGTGTATTAAAAAAGCATATCGACAATCTGGCGGATGAATATGGAAAGACATCCAAGAAGCTGGAAAAGTATCCCGATCAGACCGGAAACCTTAATATGGTAAATGAAAAAATACGTGAAATAGAGTATGAGGCGGAGCTTATTAAATTTAAGGATGCTCAGGTGGATGATATATTTAAGAGAAAACGTCTGGGCTTTGTACTTTTGGTTGATACACCTATTGCATTGATTTTGGCGTATTTCCTTACTATTGGTGTGATTTTTGCATTGGTATTCCGGGATGTGGACGGCTGGGTGTTTAAGGTGGTTGTATGCGTTTTGTTGTTTGCTGTGTTCAATGTAACAGGATTGATAATATATAATTCTACCAAGCAGTTGCGTAAAAAATTGTTTGGCACTCCTATACCTAAAGAGGAGCATACTAAGAATAAGACATTGCTTAAGAATATAGACGACAGATTAGATATATGTCGTTCCAAGGAATTGGAATATAAGGAAAAGCAAAAGCAGCATATGGTGCTTAAGGTACAGCAGGATGATCTGAAGCGAAAGATAGAGGCATTAGAGAGCAAGTACAAGGAAGCCGTTCTTATGTCTGGAGAATTATAGTTACTAGTTTAGAAGGGACGAAAAGAGTTGGAAGAAAAACATAATGACTTAGTAAGTGGTGAACAGGATAAAAAAGAGTCTGTAACCCAGAATTTTAAAGAGAACAAGATGGGAACTATGCCGGTTAACAAGCTGTTAATCAGTATGTCAGTTCCGATGATGCTATCAATGCTGGTTCAGGCACTTTATAATATTGTAGATAGCATATTTGTAGCAAAGATTAGTGAGGATGCACTTACTGCAGTGTCCCTTGCCTTTCCTATGCAGACATTGATGATTGCATTAGGCGGTGGTATGGGAGTTGGTGTTAATGCAGTGCTCTCTAAGGCTCTTGGAGAAAAGGATTTTGATAGAGTTAACGTTACTGCAAAAAACGGCATTTTTCTCGCCTGTATTAATGCTATAATATTTTTAGTGGTGGGCCTTACTGTGGTAAAGCCATTTTATGAGGCACAGACAGATAATGTGGACATAATTAATTACGGCGTGGATTATCTTACCGTAGTGTGCTGTTGCTCCTTTGGAATATATTGTCAGTTTATTTTTGAGAGATTGCTTCAATCTACAGGTAAGACTACATTTGCTATGGTGACTCAGCTTATTGGTGCAGTAACAAATCTTATCCTAGATCCAATATTTATCTTTGGTTACTTAGGTATGCCAAAGCTTGGAGTGGCAGGAGCAGCCATTGCAACAGTAGTAGGACAGGTTTTTGCGGGAATTGCCGCAATAATAATTAATCTAAAATTTAACGATGAAATCAAGTTTGATTTTAGAGGATTTACACCATCGGGAGCAATAATAGCTAAGATTTATAGGGTGGGAATTCCATCTATTATTATGCAGTCCATAGGTTCAATTATGACCTATGGTATGAATCAGATACTTATGGTTTTCTCATCTACTGCAACGGCAGTGTTTGGAGTATACTTTAAGCTTCAAAGCTTCATATTTATGCCTGTGTTTGGACTAAATAATGGTATGGTTCCGATAATAGCCTTTAACTATGGTGCTCAGAATAGAGAACGATTGGTTAAAACCATGAAGCTTAGTATAATATATGCCATGAGTATAATGTGTTTTGGAACCTTGGTGTTTAACCTGATTCCTGAGCAGATGCTTAGTCTTTTTGATGCATCAGAGCATATGCTTTCTATGGGAGTACCTGCTCTAAGAATAATAAGCCTACATTTTATATTGGCAGGCTTTTGTATCATAGGCGGTTCTGTGTTCCAGGCTTTAGGCTGTGCAGTATATAGTATGATAAATTCTATCTGTCGTCAGATAGTGGTGCTACTTCCTGCAGCGTACCTTTTGTCAAAGCTTGGAAATGTAAATTACGTGTGGTTTGCATTCCCTATAGCAGAGCTTATGTCGCTTACTATGACAGCTATATTTATGGTTAGAATTAATAAGAATATTATTAGCAAAATTGGTGAGAAAACCGACTAATGTGCTTGCTATAATACATTGAAAATGTTATTATGAATCAGTGAGTTAACTATTAGTTGCTCACATTATTTGCTTATTTTTGTATAAAAATTTTATGGACAGGAAGTAAAGAATATGAAGATAGGATTTGACAATGACAAATATCTAAAAATTCAATCAGAGTACATCAAGGAAAGAATTGATAAGTTTGGAGATAAGCTTTACCTTGAATTTGGCGGTAAGCTTTTCGATGATTTTCACGCGTCAAGAGTTTTGCCTGGCTTTGCGCCGGATAGTAAGCTTAAGATGCTTCTTAATCTGGCTGATCATGCAGAGGTTGTTATTGTCATTGGTGCAGATGCTATCGAGAAGAATAAGCAGAGAGAGGATCTTGGAATTACCTATGATAAGGATGTAATAAGACTTATAGAGGAGTACAGAGCCTGCGGACTTTACGTGGGAAGTGTGGTAGTAACTATGTTCTCGGGACAGCCGGCTGCAACAGCATTTAAGGAGAAGCTTGAGAAGAGAGGAATAAAGGTTTACAGACATTATTCCATAGAGGGCTACCCTACAAATGTACCTCTTATCGTAAGTGATGATGGTTTTGGCAAGAATGATTATATAGAAACTGAGAGACCGTTAGTTGTAGTAACTGCTCCGGGTCCTGGTAGTGGAAAGATGGCTACCTGTCTGTCACAGCTTTATCAGGACAACCAAAGAGGAATCAAGTCAGGTTATGCAAAGTTTGAGACCTTTCCTGTTTGGAACCTTCCTCTAAAACATCCTGTAAATCTAGCTTATGAGGCAGCGACAGCTGATTTAAATGATATTAACATGATTGACCCGTATCATCTTGAAGCATATGGGGAGACTACGGTAAATTATAACAGAGATATAGAGATATTCCCTGTTCTTAACGCTATATTTGAGAACATCTATGGCGAGAATCCATATAAATCACCTACTGATATGGGTGTAAATATGGTTGGTAATTGTATCGTAGATGAGGATGTGGTTTGTGATGCATCCCGTATGGAAATAATTAGAAGATACTACAGATACCTTAACAGCATGGCTTTAGGTGATGATGTGGAGAGCGAAATCTATAAGATTGAGCTTCTTATGAAGAATGCGAAAATTACCACTGATGACCGTAAGGTTACTGTGGCAGCTAAGGAGAGAGCAGAACGTCTTGGAGTTCCTACTGCGGCTATTGAATTAGAGGATGGAACAATTATAACCTCTAAGACTAGTGAGCTTCTTGGAGCTTCCTCTGCACTTATTCTTAACGCCTTAAAGCACTTAGGTGGATTAGAGGATGACGCTCATCTTGTAGCACCTAATGCCTTTGAACCTATTCAGGAGTTAAAGACAAATTTCTTAGGAGCTAAGAATCCTAGACTTCATTCAGACGAGGTTCTTATTGCCCTTGCTTTATCAGCCCTTGATGATCCAAGAGCAAAGGTTGCCATGGAGCAGCTTTCAAAGCTTAAGGGCTGTCAGGTTCACACCTCAGATATGCTTTCTGACGTAGACATCAAGACCTTCAAAAAGCTTGGAGTTGACCTTACCAGTGAGCCGGTCATGACCAACCACAAAGAAAAGTAGATAACACCACGAAGGTGGTTGGAGTAAAAGCTTTCAAACCTGCCATACATTGAACTGCTTCCCGTCAAGTAGACAATTAAAATAATATAATTATATCTGCCACCAGACATAAAAGCTGGTGGCAGTTTTTCATGCTACCAACATATATTGTTTGTGTTTTTCCATTGGAGTTAAAACTCCGAGATTTCGTT
>JAGALE010000285.1 GCA_017625335.1 Lachnospiraceae bacterium | reverse complement strand
TTTATAAATTGCAAGGCGTGAAAGTGTGCAAAAATCGCTTCCAGCTTTGCATGGTTTTGTACAAACCTCCAAATTTTGGTTTTACAAACCAAAAAATGAAATTTACTCCATTTATATTCTTCATTACAGGTTATAAATGCCTGAGCACTTTTTACCAAGGCTTCATCAAGCTCAACTTCGTACCTGAGGTATTCTTTGGCAGTATTAAAAATAAATCTTGAAGGATATCTATAGCTACCATCAAAGTTCGTTCCTTCAGAGTCAGTTAAAAACAATACATTCTCTGCCCTGGTATATGCTACATAAGCAAGGCGTCGTTCCTCTTCTATAGCTTCCTCTGTATCTGCATGAGTTGTAGGAAATATACCTTCATTCAAACCTGTCACAAATACATAAGGAAACTCAAGTCCCTTAGCTATGTGTATAGTCATTAACTTTACAGCTTCCTTCTTCTCCTCTCGGTCAGAATTAGTATATAAGGCAATGCTCTGTAAATAATCATCTAAGCAACATACCTCTCCAGCATTCTTCTCATATTCAAATATTGAATTTTTAAGCTCAGATATATTCTCTAATCTTTCATCATCGCCAATAGATCTTAGCATAGCCTCGTATCCACTATCATTTAATACTCGAGTTATAAGATCCGAAATCCTCATATCCTTATAACATCCTCTGTATTTTTCTATAACATTTACAAATTGGTCGGCTTTGGTGGAAGCAAAAAGCTCATGAGTCATATTATCCAAAAGTGATTCATATAAAGTTAATCCAGTACTATCAGCGTATGCACGCAGAAATTCCATACGCTTCTTACCAATATTACGTCTTGGCTCATTAACAATTCTTGCAAAGGACAAATCGTCCCCTGATACCATCATTCTAAGATATGAAAGAATATCCTTAATTTCCTTTCTCTTGTAAAATTCTATTCCACTAAAAAGAACATAAGGAAGCTTCTCTCTAACAAAAACCTCTTCTATACTTCTTGAAACAAAATGGGACCTATACAATATAGCAATATTACTGTAGGAAACACCATTATCAGCTAGAACCTTTATCCTATCAGCAATCCACTTTGCCTCTTCCGTTGCAGTCTTTCCATGATAATAAGCAGTTATTATATTGGACTCTCTTGTAGCCACAACCTCATTCGGAATTCTATATTTGTTATTCTTTATCAACGAGGAAGCGGCACTTAAAATCTCAGGGGTTGAGCGATAATTCTTATAAAGCTTTATAGTCTTAGTATTCTCATGCTCCTGAGGAAATTCCATAATATATTTTACATCAGCACCTCTCCAGGAATAAATAGTCTGATCAGGATCACCAACGATAAATAAATTATTATGATATCCACTAAGTATCTCGGCCATCTCGTAATTAAGACCACTCACATCCTGAAATTCATCTACCATGACATACATCATTCTTTCCTGCCATTTAATTCGTTTTTCATCACTATTCTTTAAAATATATAATGATACTGTAATTAAATCATCAAAATCCAGGGCAAAGTTTTTCTTCTGCTCATACAAATAACCATAGATAACCTTCTTCTTTAAATTAGTTTCTCTATTAAATGCATTCAGAAGCTCTGTATTATCAAGAGCCGACAGGTAAGGGATATGTTTAAACTGAGATTTGAAAAATTCTATAGACTTTCTAGCCATATCAATGGTAAGCTGACTGTTATTAATATTAGCCTTCTCATACACAGTCTTAAGAATCGCTTCTGTATCCTCAGTATCCATAACCACAAAATTATTAGGATAATTAATAAAATGTATATCTTCCCTAAGAATATAAACTCCCATACTATGAAATGTACATATATAACCTGTATCATTATCACCTATCATAGTCTTTATTCTATTACGCATCTCCTTGGCAGCCTTATTAGTGTATGTTGCACATAATATATTAGCCGTTGAAATACCTAACTCATTAACCAGATACGCGTACCTATGAGTAAGAGCTTTAGTCTTGCCAGAACCTGCACCTGCTATAACGCGAACAAAGCCTTCTGTGGTAGTAACCGCCTCTAATTGTTCTTCATTAAGTCCTTCTAATAAATCAATCAAAATAACACCTCATAACCAAAATACTACACAAACATCTGTTCTAATCAATTATACAGCATTACTACATATAAGTAAATAAAAAAGTCGATAACTATTTTAAACCTGTGGTTTAAAACAACTATCGACTTTAGTTATTATATTAAATCAATGTGTCAAGTATTTGAATAATTACATATTCATCCGACTTTGTTAAGCTCAAACTTCGTCTTTGACTCGTTTTCGCTAAGCGTCACATGTATGGCTTCAACTACGATTCATCTGCGTCCTGCGGACTTGATTCACCTAGTTTCCAGCCATCTGAGCTGCAACCTCTGCTGCAAAATCCTCATTCTTTTTCTCAAGACCCTCACCAGTCTCAAAACGAACGAAGTTCTTAACTGCAAGATTACATCCAGCTGCCTTTGCTACATTAGCTACATACTGAGCAACAGACTCCTTATTCTCTGCCTTAACATACTCCTGCTCAAGAAGACATACTTCCTTAAGCTCCTTGTTAAGTCTACCCTGAACCATCTTCTCGATGATATTATCAGGCTTATTAGCATTCTTAGGATCATTCTTAGCCTGAGCTACAAGAATCTCTAACTCATGTGCCTTATACTCCTCTGATACATCTGCAGTTGAAACATACTTTGGATTCATAGCTGCAACCTGCATAGCGATGTTCTTTAAGCACTCCTCAACCTCAGCACCTGAACCGTCTGTGTCAGCCTCTACAAGAACACCAATCTTACCACCAGCATGGATGTATGAAACAACCATACCATCAGTATTTACTCTTTCAAATCTTCTAATGTTCATATTCTCGCCGATTCTTGCAATCATAGCTGCGTGCTTCTCAGCAACAGTCATAGAATCATCAAGAGCCCACGTTTCTTCCTTAAGAGCCTCTACATCAGCTGCTGTAGACTTAACAATCTGATCTAAAACCTCTGATACATAACCCTGGAATACATCATTCTTAGCAACGAAATCAGTCTCAGCATTAACCTCAACGATAGCTGCAGTCTTTCCATCATTAATAACTGTAGTCATAACGATACCCTCTGCTGCAATTCTTCCTGCCTTCTTCTGTGCAGTAGCAAGACCCTTCTCTCTAAGCCACTCCATAGCCTTATCGAAATCGCCGTCAGTTGCTCCAAGAGCCTTCTTACAATCCATCATACCGGCGCCTGACATTTCTCTTAACTCTTTTACCATACCTGCTGTAATAGCTGCCATTATTATATCCTCCTAAATAATCATTTATAAAATACAAGCCATGCCTGCAAGTTAGCAAGCAAGCATGGCTTCTTATATGTCTAAATCTTACTCCTCAGTTGCCTCATCAGCTGCCATAGACTCAGCCTCAACATCTGACATAGCATCTGCACCCTGATTAGCCTCGATAACAGCATCTGCCATCTTACCAACGATAAGCTTTACAGCTCTGATAGCATCATCGTTACCTGGAATTACATAATCAAGCTCCTCTGGATCACAGTTAGTATCAGCAATACCAACAAGTGGAATTCCAAGTGAGTGAGCCTCCTGGATACAGTTCTTCTCCTTACGAGGATCTACAACAAAGATCATATCAGGAATAGTCTTCATCTCCTTGATACCGCCAAGGTTCTTCTGAAGCTTATCCATCTCTTTCTTAATCTCGATAACTTCCTTCTTAGGTAATACATCAAATGTACCATCCTGCTCCATCTCTTCGTACTTCTTTAACTTCTCAATTCTAGTCTGAATAGTCTTGAAGTTAGTAAGCATACCACCTAACCATCTCTCGTTAACGTAGTACATGCCACATCTCTCAGCCTCTGACTTGATAGCATCCTGAGCCTGCTTCTTAGTACCAACAAAAAGTACCTTTCCACCATCAGCTACGCAATCTAAAATAGCCTTGTAAGCCTCATCAACCTTACCTACAGACTTCTGTAAGTCGATGATGTAGATACCATTACGCTCAGTATAGATATACTCAGCCATCTTAGGGTTCCATCTTCTTGTCTGATGTCCAAAGTGAACACCTGCCTCGAGTAACTGTTTCATTGAAATAACGCTCATAATATACCTCCTGGTTAATAACTTCTGTGAGTTTCTAAAATATTAATAGACACCATCGCGTTTATGGCACCAGTCTACTGATCCACTCACATGTTTTTTCACACGAAGTCGATTATACC
>JAGALE010000284.1 GCA_017625335.1 Lachnospiraceae bacterium | reverse complement strand
TAAGTACAAATGAATTAGTGATAGGAACATTCATTGCAGTGATGCTGCTAATAGCAGCAGACTATGTAGGTAGAAATAAAGCAAAGAGAGAAGAAGAAACTAGCTTTGGAAAGATTGAAATTAACAGCAGAGATTAAAATTTAATATAATAGGCATACATTATATAATGTATGCCTATTTTTATGCTTAATTATTATAATTTAATAAAAATAATTAAAATTTGAGAGGTTATAGTAACAATGAGTATAGCAGATAATAATAAAGAATACGAAGCTGCATTATCTAAAGCACATAAAGATTTCCCAATAGGGAGCGAGAAATTTAGAAATAAACCTAATAATTGTACACATAGATTCATAAAAACAGTATATTGTGATGGTGGAGATTGGGATATAGTTAGATGTATACATTGTGGAAAAGAGATAGTTACTAGATGTACATTTGATGACGATTATAGTTAGAATATGATAGAGGAGAATATAAGTAATGAATGAATTATTAGCTAAACTAGTAGTTAGTTTAGAGGACATGAAAATTCAGTTAATTAATCATCTAGATGACTCATATACAACATTTATAGATGGAGATCATGTAGAATTACAAATGACAGATAATCTAGACAGTTTACTTTTTCAGGTTACAGATAAAGTAATAGTTTGGGGATATGAAACAAAAAATATAAAAGCAGATGTTATTATTAAATTAATAGTATATCATATTAGAGGTACAATAGTATTTCCATATATAGATAATGAAGATGATATAAATACTTTATTAAATTTAGGATTTAAAGAGTATGATTTCAAAGATGACGAACTAGATGATGAATATAGAATAAATAAATCTTATATATTGGAGAGAGCATAATGATAAGAAAATCAGAACTATTTACAAAGCAGTATACTAAGGAGAAGACATGTGTTGCAAAGGTTCCACCTATGTTATTTCCTCAAGAAAGGGATTGGACATGCTCAATAGCTTGTATAAGAACATTAACATCAGCATTTGGTAGGGGACCTAAAGATGAGGATTGGTACATAAATAATTTTAAATTAGAACCTGGACCTCATTATTCCAAGGATATAAAAGAAAAAGAGATACTTAAGGGATATACTGTTGAGTACGGTTGTGATTATAATAATTTTAGATTTGATAACCTAATTAAATTATTAGGGCAAGGGTATTATATAATGGTAGAAGGTATGATAAATTATAGTCATTGGCTAGTTCTATTGGGGTATTATACACTAGGAATTAAGGATGACCTTGAAAATAACTTTGTACTTTTATATGATCCTTATTATGATGAATTAAAATTAGTTAGGGCAGAAGAATTTATAGAGATGTGGAGAGATGGTGATTATGCTAATACAGGAGTTAATCATGATTTCATTGCAATATATAAATGGGATACACAGCTATGAAATTAGCTACAGTCCAGCATATAAATGTATATAAACAAGTAATTAAAGATGAATATTTGTATATAAAGAGGTGATATTATGAGAGTAGGAGACAATGAATATACTACACAAGATTATAGATACATAAATAACCAATATAATGATATGAATAGTGAAGATCTTATACATAAAGTAGCAACAGGAAACTTACTTGCAACTATATCATTTTGGTTAAGCTTAATGGGTTGTATGTGTTGCGGAGTAACTAGCTTAGTGTCCCTCATATTAGCTATAATAAGCTTAAGATACCCTTTTACATCTCATAGAGGAAGGGCAAAATTAGCTCTAATAATAGATATAATATCTATTATTTTTAGCATAGTGATGCTAGTCATAAGTATAATTTAATGCCGGATAACTGGAGGTAAATACGATTGAATATAATAAGTATACAAGAAGAAAAGATTAAGGGGTTTAGAAAACCAACAGATATAGAGGAAAAAGAGTATAGTAAATACATAAAGGAACATTTAGATAATAAGTCATTGGTTGAAGCACTTAAATTAATGGCTTTTGTAGTAGTAATGATAGCAATTATAATAGTAGCAGTTCTTTTTGCAGTTATAGCAGTTAAATTTCAAGAGGTTGCAATAGTGTTAGCAATGTTTATAGGTGCAATGTTAGCTATTATAATAAAGCAATCATTGATTGTAAAGAAGCTAAACAAATCAAAGGATGAATTAAAAAATAACTCTTTTGAGTTAACTGATTGTATAGGTGAGGTAACAGTTTCAGGAGATAGGATCAAGCTTAAAAATATAGATGGAACTACATGTAAGACAATAGTTTCAATTAATGATGATAGACATTATAAAGAAGGAGATGTTATTAATATTATATTATTTGCAATTAAGAAAAGCGAGTTTTATCTTGTTGCAGATAGAAATAAGTTATAGGATAATAAAAAAGAATTTAGTAAATATACAAAATTATTTGGTTAAAGTATAAGTGGGGTGTAATATTACACCCCACTTATGTTTTAATAATAAAGAAAAATTTATATTATACATTAAATCTTTTAGTTAAGATGCTCAAACATGGGATATGCAATAAATAATTACCTATATAATAGCATAGATATTAAAAATAGAAGTAATTTAAAATTTTTATTTTTTGGAGGAACCTATGCGCAGAAAAATAGTAATATTAGGTATGACAATGGCTCTCCTTTCAGTTAATTTTACATCCTTGGTTTACGCATCAGAGAGTCTTAGTGTAAGTGGTAATGAGATACCATTAGAAACAGCAGATGATATGACTAAAGAATTGACTAAAGATTCAAGTACAAAAATGGAATTAGCAGATGAGGTTATTAGTCTACCATCATTAGATGAACAATTAGATACATTATTTAATGAAATAGCAGAAGAATTAGATATGGAAATAAATACTGTAAAGTTAATATATTCAATGTATGAAACTAAAGCAGTATATGCAAATATAAAACCTAATATAGAAAAAGAAGAGGCATTAGTACTTAAGGGAATTGAAGATAAAAATTATTATATTAGGGCACCTTGGATAGACAGTCAGATGGAAAGAGATTCAAGTAAATTTTTACCTGATATGCTTTATACAGATTGTTATAGTATAAAAAATTTAATAAATATAAACCTAGATAATAACAGAAGCGACTTATACAATTCATTAAAATATAATGTAAAAGAAAGAATAGCATTATATGAGGCAATTATTCAGTATATAGATGATAAGTATATTGATATTCATTCTATGTATTGTAACATAGTAGCAGTTAAAAATGAAAATGAAAATTTGGTAACTGTGAATGATAACAGCTTATTAGAGATAAAGGACGATTTCAGGAATATACTTGAAAACAACGGAATCAGTAATACAAAAACAATTGAATGTATTGCTTTAATATTTGCATCAGATGACATATTAGCTAGTGCAAATAGTACAACAGATTTACAGGAATATCAAATTAAACCCTTTGAAAGCAATAAAACAACACAAGAAAATATGATATTAGCTGCATCTTCAATAGTTGGAAAATGCAGATATGTTTGGGGTGGTGGACATGATGAAACTGCACAAATCAATGGTATAAATCCAGCATGGGCATTATGGGATGATGCATATGGCAATGAAGAAGGTAGTATAAGACCTGCAAAAAGTTATTGTCCTATACATGGACATTATAATGATGATAAAGTGTATTCTGATACAGTATATAGTGTAGATGATTATTTAGAGAGTCGTGATGGTATAATAGATACATCTTCAATAGATGCAGAAGAGTATGAAGATTTGTTAAATATTATTGATATTGAACGAGGAATTTGTGCACATAGACTTGATGGATTAGACTGTTCCGGTTTTGTATCTTGGGTATACAATCAAATAACAGATGATAAACAGTATAATGCAATGGCTAAGGACTATGTAAACGCCATGGGGCTAGATAAACTTCCAATAGGAAGTAAACTTGAGCCTGGGGATGTATTTGCATGGAGCTCACATATAATAATGATAGTGGCTCCATATAGTGAAAATAGTAAAGCATACTTATCAGTTGAATCTGTTCCAGACATGGTTAGTTTTGGAGTAGCCTATTATAGTGGGGCAAAGGGGTCTGAAATAGATGCAATGACAGAATTAGCAGCAGAATTAAACTGTTTAATAGGTGGCATGGATTATTCTTATGATACAGTTCATAAGAATAATATGTCAACTATAGGTAAGTATAAAATAACAGATGATGAGGATTCATACGGAGCATCATCTACAAATACTGGATCAACTGAAGTAAGATATGGTAAATTCTCAATTTTAGGTAGATACAATAAGGAATTTGAAGAAACATTCATAGAAGAGTATGATAAGGACTTTAGTAAGCTTAGTGCAGTAGAAATGATGCAATATATAGTAGATAAATTACCCTATGAATATCTATCAGGATATAATAAGTATGTAAATACTGATACAAATTTAATAAGTAGTGATAATATAAGGATGTGGAAGACAGTTGGAAGTACTGAAGAATAAATTAAATAAAGTAAAAAACAATTTAAAAGAGAATATAGCAGATATTTATAAAGTATTTGCTATATTAGCATTAGCAGTAGCAATAGTAAATACAATTATAATTAATTATAATGCTTATTTAACTAGACAAACATATTAAAAAGAAGCAATAACTACTACAGCTAGAGAGTATGAATTATTGTCTAGGGTGTCTAACGAATACATAGATGAATTAAACTCAGGCGAAATAGATGTATCATCAAATATAGTATTAGATAATCTAGTATATGTAGATAACTTATCTAATATTGATGATAGTACAGATACAAATGAAAAAATGACATATTATTTTAATGACCTAATTATAACCACTTATATAAAGGAACAAAATTTAAAATCAAACGTAACAAAATTTATAACAAATACATCATTACAGATGACAATAACAGACTTAGACAGTATACTAGCTATTGATAATGGGTATAAATTAAGTGGAATAGATGAAAATACATCAGAATTAGAGATACTTGGTATTAGAATTGTGGAAGATTTTAATAATATACTGCAGGGGAAAGAGGCAGTAAATGGAACAATTACAGATGATGCTAGGTCAGTTATAAATAAGGCAGAATCAACATCAGTTAAATACATTAATTTTGGTAAAGATAGTTTAAATACTGAGGCATATAACTTAGTATTTATACAGTTAAGTAAATCAGATGGATTAGTATTAAACATGGTGTGTAGATTGGATAAAATGTATAGAATAGAAAGTATAATTACTTTATAATAACAAAATATAAACAAGTTATAATAAATAGATACCAAATTTTATACAAATAGATTATATTAAAATAAAAGGGATTTTAAGTTATGAACTCAAATTTATTATATGATAAGTGGGGAAGTAAAGTCATTACAGGGGATGCTGAGGCAATAAAACCTAATTATGCAGTATTTAAAAATACAGTTAAAGCTATTCAATTATTAAATAAGCATATACAAAGAAATAGTAAAATAGCAATTCATTGTGATGTTGACTTAGATGGTATTGGTAGTGGCTACATATTAAAAAGAGTGTTAGACTATCATAATTGTACAAATCAAGTGTTATTAATAAATAAAGACAAGATACATGGAATACAGCAAAAACATGTGGATTTCTTTAAAACATATAAAATAGACTTACTAATTATACTAGATTCTTCATCAAATGAGATTGAATACATACAACAATTTAATTGTGATGTGTTGGTAGTGGATCATCATAATGTATCCCAGGATAAGCATGATGGGAAAACATTGGATGGTGTACATGAATTTATTATTGTAAATAACACTTTAGAAAATTACAATTTTAGTAGTGAGATTGAATGGCTAAGAAATAAAAATGCAGATGCTTTTAAAAACATAGATAGTTATGAAGCAACTTCTGATATGGCATGTGGATTAACTATATATGAACTTCTAAGAATTTATTGTGTATGCTATTCTAATGAAAAATTATTGGAAAATTTAATGTTATTTCAATGGGTAGCAGTTACATTGTTTACTGATTCTGTCAATTTATTAAATGATAGAAACCAGTGGTATATATGTAATACAGTCAGCTCAATGCAAATAGAGAGAAGTTTGAATATAATGTTGCATGAAATAAATAGATATAAGCAACATTTAAGTAAGAGCTACATTAACTATGAATTTGCACCTCTTATCAATAAGGCTATTAGAGCAGGAGCAGGTAGTGAAGCAATAGATATTTGTTTAAATAGACCTCAGGATATAACACAGCTATATAAGTACGCAGAGTTACAAAAACAGGTGTTACAAACAGCAATTAAAGATGATGAAGTATACCTAGATAATTTCATTTGTAAGGATGTAACAAACATAGATATTGGGCAGAATTACAGTATAGAAAATTATTGTGGTGTTATAGCAACAAGACTTTGTGGTGATCTTAATAAAAATACAGTAGCATATAAAATCAAGGATGGTAAAGCAAAGGGATCATTCAGAGGTAGATATAGTGATGTAGATTACAGAAGATTTTTTGAAGAATATGCTCCTGGTATATTTGCTCAAGGGCATAAACCAGCCTTTGGGTTCGAGGTAGATGCAGAGTTATTACCAAGGATAATGAGTAAGATACACGAGATAGAGCCAAAAGAAAACGAACAATATTATATTACTGCAGGAAGAATAGATAGTGAACTTAGGGGAATTAATCATATTGTTGATTTGGATAGTTTCAAAAAGCAAGGTTTATTATGGAGATTAGCAATAGGTAATTCTAGAGTAGCATCTAGAGATGAGCTAGTCATTATAGTGCCTTTAAAAGATGTAGTATTGAGTGAGATTAGGGGCAAAGTATATGAATATGATGTGCTTGGTATTAAGTGTAAATCGTTTTCACCTCTCAGTTCAAATTTAGTTCAAATCTATTTAGAATACACTAATAATATTGATTGTTATATAAAAAATATTTAATTTTAAAAATTATTGAAAGGATGGACATCAAATGAAGATTAGAGGTAACAAATCTAATGGGATGGCGGCAGCTAAGCCAGCAAGCAATCAATCTAAGAAAGATATGTATGTAATTGTAGTAGCTGTTATTACAGTATTACTAATTGTATGGGTATTCTTTATGGGTAGAAAAGCAGAGGAAACAGTTCAGGTATGTATGTTTACAGAAAACATCTACAAAAATGAAGTAATTACTGAATCAATGTTCCAACCATACGATATGGTAAAAGCAGAATTTGAAAAGTATGCAGTAACAAATGATAATGGTACAACTAAGAGACGTATTCTTTTATACGAAGAAAGAGGACAGATTTTAGGTTCATTTGCAGCTTATCCATTACATGAGGGTACAGTAGCAATGTATACTGATTTTATTAGGGCTAGGGTAGATAACAGTGATAGTGTACTATATTCTTTCCCTGGTAAGAATATAGTATCATTTGAAATGGCTGAAAAAGACCTTAAAGCATTCAAAACATTTTTACAGCCAGGAGATAAAGTAAATATTAAAGCAATCTATTCAGAACAAGAGGAAGTTGAAGATGCTTATGGTAATGCAGAAGATGTAGAAGTATACAAAGAAGAAACAGTATTCCAGGATATTATGATTGCAGACCTTTTAAATAGTCAGGGTGAATCAATCCTTGATATATATGCATCTTACAAAGATAAAACTGTTTATGAACAGGCACAAATGGATGCAAGTGAAACATTCCAAGCAAGTGTAGAACCTACAACATTATTAGTAGCATTAACACCTGAAGAAGAAACTAGATACCATTATTACATGAATAAGGACAATGCTGAATTCACAATGTCATTACCTCAGAGAATGGATTAATTAAGTGGGAAAATTAAAGGACTTAACTGGTAAAAGAATAGGAAGTCTATACATACACTATAGATCTGATAATCAAAAATGGCATACTGAGTGCGAGAACTGTGGGCGAATAAAAGATATAAGAGCATGGGATTTAAACTCAGGTAAAATTACTACATGTACATCGTGCAAAAAGATTATCAACATAAGGGGTCAAGTATTCGGATTATGGAAAGTACTAAGATATTGTGGTAAAAATATGTGGCTTTGTCAGTGTTCATGTGAAAACAATACATTAAGATTAGTAAATAGTTCAGATTTAAGAAGTGGACATTCTACATCTTGTGGATGTAAATCTAATTCATTTCAGGATTTAACTAATCAGTATTTTGGAGACTGGAAGGTTATAAAGTATGTTGGAGATAAAAAATGGCTATGCAGATGTAAGTGTGGAAATGAAAGAGTTCAAGAAGCTTCAGCACTTAAACGAGGACTAACTCATAAATGTAAGGAATGCCAATCTAAGCTACAAACTATAGACTTAACAGATAGAGATTTTGGATTTTGGCATGTAATTGGGCCAGGAGACAAAAAAGGGTACTGGAGATGCAAATGTAAATGTGGTAGAATAAGGGATGTCGAGGGATATTCATTAAGGGCTGGTAAATCAACAAACTGTGGATGCAGTGGGATAAAATCAGCCGAACAAGTAACTATATTTTCAGATCTAGACTTATTGGCAAAACATTTAGAGGATTTAACGGCTAAATTGGGGCATAAGCCAACATCTCATGAGATAGCTGATAGCCTTGGAGTAACTTATAATTCAGTTAATAGAAAAATTAAAGACCTAGAAGAATTGAAGAAATTCATACAAATAGGTGCATGTGGACAAAGTAAGGAAGAAAAAGAAATATATGATTTTGTGAAACAATTTTGTTATGATGCAGAAAGTCATAATAGGTCAATTCTTAATGGTAATGAGCTTGATATATACATTCCATCTAAGAAAATAGCAATAGAGTTTAATGGTAATTATTGGCACAGTACTATATTCAAAGATAAAAGATATCATCAAAATAAGACTATAGAATGTGCTAAAAAGGGGATTAGACTAATTCATATATTTGGCTACGAGTGGAATAATGAGGAATCACAGGATAAAATAAAAGAAATAATTAAAATTTCTTTGGGTATGTATGGCAGAAAAATATATGCTAGAGATACTGTTGTACAGGAAATACCTGTAAATATTTCTAGGGATTTCTTAAACAAGTATCATTTACAAAACTATACACCAAGTAGTATAAACTTAGGTATGTATAGTAATGGTGAGTTAATTGGAGTTATGACATTTGGTACCCCAAGATTTACAAGTGAATATGAGTATGAGCTTTTAAGATTATGTTTTAAACATGATATAATAGTAGTAGGTGGGGCAGAAAAAATGTTTAAACATTTTGAGGCTAGATATAACCCAAAAAACATATTATGTTACGCAAATATCGCAAAATTCACTGGGTCGGTATATACCAAATTAGGGTTTAAATGTAATATAGACAGTATAACAGAACCAAATTATATTTGGACTAACAGTCAAAACGATGTAATTAGCCGATATAGGTCTACTAAGAAAAAGCTAGAAAAATTAGAACTTACTCAGTATGGTAATACTGAGGATGAAATAATGGAAAATCTTGGTTATTTTAAGATATATGACTCGGGTAACTTAAGATTTACATGGGAAAATAATAAATAATAATAGAGATATGAAAGGAGGTACACAATGGGAATCTTTGATAAATTAAGTAAAACTGCCAAAGATAAATTCGGTGAGATTGAGAATGCTGAGAATTTTAGTCAATCAGCCCAAATTAAAGCAGTTGATATTATTAAAGAATTATCTGGAAGTACCACAGAGCAAACTAAGAAAATACCAGATAACGTTATTGTGTTTACAAGTACATCTGGTGCTGGAGCATCAACATTGGCTGCTAATGTAGCTTATGCAGCTTCAAATGACCCTAAACTTAAATTAAGGGTAGCACTAATTGATTTGAATATAATGTTCCCAGCTCAGAATATCTATTTTGAGACAAAACAAGAATTAGACTTACCTGACTTAGTCACTTACTTACTTGGTAAATCAACTCTTGGAGACAGTATTGTAAACAAAGGTAACATAAGTTTAATGTTTGCTGATAACAAGGAAATTATGGATAGTATCAACTGTGAATCTGATATAGCAATTGATAACTTTACAGATATGATAAATAAGCTCAGATCATTATATGATTTAGTTATCATTGACTGTCCTATGAAAATAGATCATACATTGTGTAATACAGCATTCTATTTATGTGATCAAATTTATTTGGTATGGGATGAAGGATTATCATCTATAGCAAATGCTGAAAAGATAAGACGTAATATGGCTGTTACCGGTATAGATTCATATACCAAAATGCATATTATACTTAATAAGAGAACTAATGTAAAATATACAGACTTTCCATTTAAAAAGCTGAATATTAATTTAGCTGGAATACTTCCATTTGATCCAGCTATTATAGATAGTTCACTTAAATCTCAGATTTTTATTGAAAAAGGAGCATCTAAATCTGAGAATGCAAACACATTTGCTCATAAGATTTATGAATTAACTAATACAATAGTTAGAAACGGAGGACTAATTTAATGGAACAACGTAAGCTTATGGAGTTACAAGCTCAACGTGGAGCTAAGTTAATGGTTGGTAGTGATACTACACAGAAGTCCTTGGAGTTTGTAACTAATGAATGTAGAAAAGCTATTGAAGATCAGTCAGCTAAGTATAGAGACTTAGATGTTGTAGATAAAAAAATAGCTATTAAACAAATAATCATTGATTATGTAATGGAGAATAAGCCATTAGTAGCTGGTTACATTGATGATGAAAATAGACCTGATACATTAAAACTTGTTGACAAATTAGTAGAAGATATTACAGATTATGGTATTTTATCAGCTGCTATGGTTAATGAGGATGTCTATGAAATTCGCTGTAATGGTAAGGAGTTAAAAATAGAAATCAAAGGACATGTACAGGATTATCTTGATAGAGATGGTAATATTATTTCGTTTGAATCTCCTGAGCAACAGGAAATCATAATGAGAAAATTATTAGGAGACGTAAGATTAACTCCTAAGGATGCTCTTGTAAACGCAAGAACTATAGAAGGTTACCGTGTGGCTGCCGTGCATTCGTCCGCAATGAGCCCTGATCCAGCAGACCCAACAGGTGGTAAATATCATTCATTCGTTTTACGTAAATTCCGTAAAAGTAAAATGAATTTAGGGCAAATTGTAGAATATAAAACATTATCAGATAACATGGCAAGATTCTTAGCATTATGCCCTGCAGGAGGTCTTACATTTGTAACTGTTGGACCTACAGCTTCTGGTAAAACAACTACAAATAATGCAATATTACAAGCAGTACCTGCTACAACACGTACACTGTTATTACAGAATCCTTCAGAAATAGATTTACGTTTCAAGGATAAGTCAGGAAGAGTTTATAACGATGTTCTTCATTTAGAAGCGACAGAGAAGGATAATCCAACTCCATCAGATGCAACTATGGCCAATTTGATGGACATGAGCTTAAGACTTTCACCTACTTTTGTCTGCCTTGGGGAAATCCGTACAAATAAAGAATTTCAACAGGCTATGAAGATTATGAACGCTGGACATCCACTTAATACTACTTATCATGCTGAAAGTAGTAGAGGTGCAATAAGCCGTTTCTTAACAGCTTACTTAGCAGAGTCTGGAAATGAGCCATCGCATTTAGCATTGGGTACACTTACAAACTTATTGAATGTAATCATTGTACAAAAAATTATGCGTGATGGTTCACGTAGAGTTATCCAGATATCTGAAGTAGAGGGTGTTGAACCAGATAATGAAAATGTAGCAAAGATAAATGACCTATATATCTATGATATTGATAGAGATCCTGAATATGATGCAGCTGGTAATGTTGTAAAAATTCATGGTACACATAAACGTGTTGGACGTTTATCACAGAAAACAATCAGAAAATTCCAGCTTGAAGGTGTGGCTCCTTCAAGATACAACTTTATTAATAAACCATTGGATACAACTGAGGTAGAAACATACACAGGTAAAAACATTGACAGATACGGAATGCTGTAGAATAGGAGGTAATTAAATGGGTAATTCAATCTTTTCATACCTAGGCTCTATACGTGGAGCAACTTCTGCAGCAATAGTAGCAATACTGATATTAGCATTGCTACTAATAGTTAGACATACAGGATTTCCTATTTGGATGGTTATCAAGAAAATGATAGAAGCCTTTAAGAAGGGAACTGGAAGTTTTGTAAATGCTAGGGAAACAGCATACCAAAGGGATTTGGCAATTGGTAAAGCAACCGAGAAGAGTCAAAGAGTTAAATTATACAGATTCATGAATGATTTAATAATTGACTTAGGGCTCAAAAATACTGGAATTACACCATATGAATTTTTATTAATAATATGTGCAATATGTGCAGCAATTACAATTATGGTATGTGCTACAGTATTTGGGTCATGGGTAATGTTCATACCTTTCTTCCCTATTATTACAGTTGGTGTGGTATGTGGTTTATATACTAAAGCCAATTCAGCACATGATGCCAGAATAGAGGCAATCATAGAAGCTGAAAATATTATATGTAATAATATTAAAGGTGGTGTTTTACTAGCAGTTAAATCTAGTATGGATGTAATACCTAAAGAGGTTAGAACAGAGTTCAGAGACTTTATAGACAACGTTGAGCAGAAGAACTACCATATCAAGACAGCACTTCAGGAACTAAATCTTCAATTAGGTTCAGTAGCAGACGATTTCATTAAGAAATGCATTGTATTCGAGTTAGAAGAAGAGCATGGTATTGCAGGTATGTTTAAAGATGTTGTAGAGGTAAACAACATAAAAATGGAAATGCGTACTGAAATGAAACGTAGATTCGAAGAAGTTAAACATGAATTTATTGTTGGTGCAGCAATGATTCTGATTTTCTTATTTGGTGTAATAGCAATATATCAAGATATAGCATATTTTTACTTTAAGACGGGTATAGGCAATATCATATTAGCTATAGATGCACTAATTCTTATGTCAGAGTTCGTGTTTATTACATACCTTAGAGCTCAGGAATTATAGGAGGTGAATGTATGAATACGTTAAATGGAACAGCCGGTGGTGGTGAGATACTCCAACAGGGAGGTCAAAATCTTCCAAAAGCTGATAATATCAATGAAGCACTCATACAGCAATTAAATATGATTCCTGTAATTCAGGTACTGGCTGCATTCTTACTAGTTATACTGGCAATTATATTAATTTTTAGAATTAAGGAGATTAAAACTCCATTTAAGGGTAAGGGTATCAACTCTACACTTAATAGAATGGAAATAATTAGAAGAAGAGATGAAAAAATACTTAAGCAAAATAAAATGATTGCTGCAGTAACTAAAATAATAGAAAAATCTCCATTTAAATTAGCTAAGAGTAATGAGGACTATTGGCAGTATAATATAGATAGGGCAGGCATTAAAATACCTGGAGGTGCTAGATTATTTAGAGCAAAGGAATTTAATGCATTAATAAAAGCAACTATAATAATATTATCAGTAGTTGGTGTATTTATCACCATATTTATAAACTCCTTAGCTGGTGTGCTTTTAATAGTATCATCATTATTATTGGGTAATACACTTCCAATGATGTACTTACGTACTATAGTAAAAGCTAAAGATGATGAAATTAAGTTAAACTTTTCAGACTTCTACTTGATGCTACATTATGTATTGATAGCAAGTGCAAATACTCCATTAGAGGGTATTATGAAGTCATATGCAAAGACTACTTCATCTGAGGAGATGATTAAGTTAGTAGATACCTGTGTACACTATATTGATACATATGGTGAATATGGTGCAACAAGATATATTGCAAGGCAGTATAGAGAAATACCAGAAATTGGTAAACTTATGCGTTTAATTAGACAGGCTAATGATGGCGGTGATGTAAAAGCTGAACTTATAGGTTTTAGACAAGAACTACTAAATGCTAAAAAATATGAAATTGAAAAACGTATGAATAAATTAATAGCTAGAGCAAGAGCATCATTTAATTTATTACTACCTATATTAGTTCAGGCAGTCATAAGTGCAATGGCAATTTACATTAGCGACTTAGGAATAGCAACTTCATTATTCAGTGCTGGCATATAATTAAGCATATTATTAAATAGAAATATATTAATATTAATAATTTAAAATTTTAATTAGGAGGTAACTCAAATGGATGTTAAGAAAATCTTTATTATCCTTATTACAGTTGTAGCATGTGTTATTATAGGAGCATTCTTCCTTAATACATTAATGCCAAACGCAGTTAACGGTGTTGTTAATGCAGTTGAAGATAGTATTTATTCAGCTACACACCTTTCCATTGACCTCAATGGTGATGGTAGTGATGTACAGGCATTAGGTAAAGACAACGTTTACGGTGGACAGAACGATGAGCAAACAGCAGTTGAAGGTGCAGGAGTAGAAGGCTGGCAGTAAAAATTAAAGCACTAGACAAATAAAACTAGGTGCCTATGGCAAGTAAAAATTGTCTAGGCACCTATTTTTATTAAGAGAGGAAGTTAAAAATGGCAGATGGCATAAAATTTATATTTAAAACTTTACTTAAAGTGCCTGTTATTATATTCATATTTTATTTCATATTTAATATATTTTGTTTCGCACATACATACTTCAAAGCACTAGGATTTAGTTACGTTATAATGCAAACAGCAGTAGAAAATAATTATATTCCATCAGCAGAACAAGCTGCTCTTCAAGACTACTGTGACTTATTAAGCAGTAGCTCAGAAATGATGTCAAGTGTGCAGATTATAGCTGAAGGAGCTAGTGGAAATAACCAAAAACAGCAGTATGGTAAGCAATTTACAGCAGGTGTGACTTACAGATATAGAGTAATATGGCCTCTAATGCCTTATGAACAGCATAATAATTATGACGAAAATTCTAATGAATATGCCAATGTAGAAGGGTTTGGAGGTACTGATACAACTGGAGGATTTGCATCAGAAAGTGAAATGGAAGAAAGATTATCAGATAGTAGACATGATATTTCATTTCCTATAACAATAAAATATACAGTTCCAGGCCTTAAATATTATGCTGATTTAGCATACTAACAGTATTGGAGGTATGGTGAATGTCAGTAAAATCAATATTTAAAACATTAATAGGTACTATGGTAGTAATAGTATTAAGCTGTGTAATCATAGAATTACTAAATGTTGAATTACAAAGTATCCAACTTAATAGATTGATAAACTTATCAGGATCACAAGCTGCAGCATTATTTGCACAGGAAACATATAAAACAGATACTGGAACAGCTGGTAGTTCTGCTATGGCTGATGTTAGAACAGCTCATGGAGGTTCTTATATATCAGGTAAATTTTACGGAAGTAATACAAGTGAATCAGCTATATACAATTCAATATATGGTGGTGGAGCCTTTGCTTCATGGGCAGGAAGTCCTGATATATCAGGCAATTGGCTATCAGTAGACTGTTTATCGGGTGTTAAATCTGAGGGTGACTATGGTAGAGCCGGGCAGATGTATAGAAATAATTATGTTACACCTTTAAACATGGGTGTACCATATATGGATAAAGAAGTACTGCAAAAAATGTTCAGATGGAATTTAGCATCTCTATTATCTAACTGTAATCAAGAGGCAATAGATAAAGATGCTAACGGAATGTACTGTGTACATTATAATGGATTTAGGATATATGCAAATCAAGCAAAGATAACTAAATTAGAATATAGAGTATTTGACTTAACTAATATGGCAGATGCTCAGGAATACTATAGTTTAACAAGTATAAATCCAAAAGGATTAAATGGAAGTATTTCAACATCGGTAGGTACATATACACCAAACACAGAGAACATGGATATAAATAGCGGTTATGGAGATGAGCGACAATATGCATGTATAGTAGGTATAGAATATGAAGTTCCTATTTCATATGAAGGAATAACTCCTATGAGACAGATATTCGAGTATATATGGCATAATGAAGCAACAGCGGTTCCTGGGTGGACAGGAGATATACCTGATAAGGGTGACTATAGATGGAATACATCCATACCTAAGTATAAAGGTGGGGGATTCCCAAACAGTGATAATGTAGGTGCAGTTCCAAATTCACTAATATACTATATCGTAAGATAAGGAGGACATTTAAGTGAACAAAGATTATGAAGACTTTTCAGAGTTTGATGATTTCTTAGAAGATGATGACGATGATGAACTTGACTTTGGTGGTAATGATACTGAAAACAATTCAGAGCTAAACGAATCTTACGATGAAAGTAGTTCAGACTTCTGTGATAATGGATACAATGATGATGATTCAGACTTTGAATATGAAAATACACAGCAAAATGTATATAACAATAATCAATATGAAGATGATTCTTACCAAGATGATTATTCAGAAGAGCAATATGAATATGAAACAAAACCATATGACAGTGGATATGATACATCTGATGAAGGCATAGAAGATGATGTGAATACAGATGAGCCAAAGCCTGATATGATTTTATATATTGTAATTGATAAGTATATTGAAGGCTTAATAAATTACATGAGAGAATCAGGATTGAATGTATCTCGTATATTTAAAAATATTGCAGATGCTAGAGATGAATTAATCATGCAAACAGAACCCTATAGACTAGTGGTAGTTGAGACAGGTTTGGGTAGATTTACATCTACATCTCAGAGAAAAGAAATTATAGACTTGTTAGGTATATGTACGGATGAGGACAGTAGAGCATCGGTATTTTATACAGATTCAGTATTAAAAATTGATGTTATACGTGAATTAGGTAAAGATACTAACATCAAATGGGAAAAATACAAAAATACAGCATTAACTGTAGTAAGATTATTAAAATTACATGAAAATTTTGTATTATCAGATGAACAGAATCTTGATACATTTAAATCAGAAAAAGAATGTATGGAATTTACAGGTTTAACATCAAGAGAGCAAGTATCTAAGGGTATCCAACCTATAATAACATCTGAATCAGTTTTAAAAGGTATGGTATTAACAGATGATGGTACTCCATTAGAGGAGTATGATCCTTTATATTAAAATAAGATTGATAGAAGGAGTACAAAGGGCTAGTATATTTTACTATACTAGCCCTTTTACTTTGCTTATAAGCAAGCAAATATACTTAAATATTATTATATAATAATATAAATTTTATTACTTGATGGGTAATTAAAATGGTAACTAATAACTTAATAGTGTTAAATAATAACATAGGGAGTATTAGAAAACAATCGTAAAGATAGTACAAAATAACTTAGAATATAAAGGAGATAACATATGAGAATAGGAACATTTAAACCTTACAAAGATATAACTGGTACAATTGAAATTGATAACAATACACATAGGGGAAAACTAATTATTGATAATGGATTAGTGGACTATACAGCAGACTCATTAGAGGAGCTCGAGGTGGAATTTCATAAAGCAGTTGACGACTATTTATACATTATGAATGAATTAAAAACAAAAGAATAGAGGATAAAACAATGGCATTTAATCAAGAAATCACTTTTTTAGCATTATCAATTATAAAGAAACTAGGTGATAAAGAAAAATGGTATTATGATAAATTGGGAGTATATCCAGAATTTACATTACAATTTATACAAGAAATAAATAAGATAATGAGGGGTAATGAATTTTGGGACAATGCAAACCAATTATTAAGAGAACAGATATTTGAAAAAGTTAGAATACTACTGAGGGAGCAAAAATATGCAGAATGTAAATACAGTATACCTAAAGTAAGAACAGAAGATGGAATGAAAGTTGAGCTTACTCCTCAACTTCATATGTTTATGAACAGTTTCATTGAACCATGCAGAAGATATGACTTAGGAATTTATTTAGGGGAAGATGGTAAATTGCATATTACAGGAAACAGTAGTAAAAGATTACATATATGTGACTTTGTAATAGATAAAGACTTTGATAAAGAATACACATAAATGATTTAGGGGTTAGAATGATAGAGAATGGTGTTACCAGAGAATATGTAGAAAATACATATAAAGAAAAGATTAAATCTTATTATAGTAATTGGCATAGAGAAGTAAATTTAGATATAATTCCAGAATGCTTATCTGTTAATGATATAGATAATATACTGGATATAATGATTAAGAAAGGATTAACATTCCTTTCAGCTTACTACTTTTATAAGGATAATAAAATAAAAATGATATACATAGATGATATAGTATTGCCCTATAAATTTGCTAGTACAGTAGTAACAGATAAAAAAATAGATAATAAAATAAGGGGATTACACTTAGGGCTATTAAATACAGTTATAATTAATAGTAAATATAGAATGATTGATGGATACGCAATATACACTATATTTAAGCAGAATAAAGAAATATTTATTCCATGTGAGTTTAGAGAAAGCATAAAGGTATATAATAATAGCCATAGCATAGATAGATTTGAAATTAGGAAGTCATTGTATGACAAGGAAGATGGTAAGTGTTATATTTGTGGCAGACAAATGACATTAAGTAAAAATACAGAAAAATTTAGTAATATAGACGCTACTATCGATCACATAATACCCTTAGCCAAAGGGGGTACAAATGATATATCAAATTGTGCAGCTTGTTGTAGACAGTGTAACAAGCTGAAAAGTGATATGATACTTACAGATGAACTAAAGAAGCAAATTAAAGAAATAGTTATAGCGAGAGGATAATATATGGGATTGCTAATTGATAATAAAAAGAATAAGCATATAAAAGTATCTTATTCTCTATTCGGAGTTGTTTACGATTCCATTGAAGATGCTTGTAAAGCACATGGATTGGAGTATAAAACAGTTTTAGATAAAGCTAAAAGATTAGGTTTTAGTATTGAACCTAAAATTGATATGAATACATTAGCATGTGTAATTGCATATATAAATTATAGTAATCAATTGAAAAATAAATAAGGAAGAGTAACTATGAATATTAAAATTTATACAGATGGTGCTTGTAGTGGTAATCCTGGCCCTGGAGGATATGGATGCATACTAAGTACAATTCTAGGTAATGGACAGGTATATAAGGGGGTGCTAAATGAGTAGAGTAAAACAAGGTATAAATGATTTATATACATGGTGTATACAAAATGGTGAGTTCGGGACAAATATGATTAAGGAATTTACCGGCGTTGATATAGATGGTTATAAAATAGACATAAAAAACATAGCTAAAGGTAGTAATAAGAAGTTAAAGTGGAAATGTAAAAACGGGCATGAATGGTATGCACAGCCTAACTCTAGAACACATGATAGGTCTGGGTGTCCTATATGCACTAATAGAGGTAATAGGTATACTAAGGATAAAATTAAAGACGGACCTAAAGACTTGCTAAGTTGGTGTGATGCTAATGGGGAGTATGGAAAACAGATAAAAGAGGAATTTGTAGGATCGGATAATGGACAACTAAAAATAAGTG
>JAGALE010000283.1 GCA_017625335.1 Lachnospiraceae bacterium | reverse complement strand
AGATTCCATGAGCCTTGATGTATCTGATATAGCAGTAAATGTTATGCCGTCGGTTGTATCTATTACTATCAAGTCGGTTACTGAGTATAACGCAGGCTTCTTTGGATAGACCTATGAGTATGAATCTGAGGGTTCCGGCTCAGGTATTATTATCGGCGAGAATGATGAGGAACTTTTGATAGTGACTAATAATCATGTTGTAGCTGATGCCGATACTGTATCTGTTGCATTTATAGATGAGCAGGTTTATGAGGCAAAGGTTAAGGGAACTGACAGTGATTCTGACCTTGCAATTATAGTTGTTGATTTGGAGGATTTGTCAGATGAGACTATGTCTAAGATTAAGATAGCAACTATAGGTAACTCGGATGAGTTAAAGGTTGGTGAGCAGGTTGTTGCCATAGGTAATGCTCTTGGTTACGGTCAGTCAGTTACTACTGGTATAGTGAGTGCCAAGAATAGAACTAATGAGACTAATTCGACACCTCTTATTCAGACAGATGCTGCTATAAACCCTGGAAACAGTGGTGGAGCACTCCTTAATATGAAGGGTGAGGTTGTTGGTATTAATTCTTCTAAGATGGCTTCATATGATGTAGAAGGTATGGGATATGCTATTCCTATAACTGAGGTTGGTAGTATTATAGATAGCCTTATGAGTAGAGAAACCAGGGAAAAGGTAGCTGAGGAAGAAAGAGGTTATCTTGGTATAGCATGTCAGACTATCAATGAGGATGCTTCAATGATGTATGGACTTCCTGTAGGTGCATTGGTTACAGAGGTTTCAGAGGATTCTGGCGCAAAAAAGGCTGGAATTAAGAAGAACTATATTATTACAAAGTTTGATGGACAGTCTGTAAATAGCGCAGAAGGACTTGTTGGCATGTTGGAGTATTACAAAGCAGGGGAAACAGTTCAGGTGGTAGTGATGTACCCAGATGATGACGAGTACAAGGAGAAAACAGTTGCTGTAACCCTTGGTAAGAGAAGTGAATAAGAGCAACAGATTAATAGTAATAGAATACAATAATTATGTTCAACTGTCTTTTTAGACTTAACATAAGATAAAAAATGGGATTCTCATAGGTAAGATGGGAATCCTATTTTTTTGTTGATACAAATAAGTTATTTGCGTGTATCTTAGTTTTGTTAGTAAGCTTGATAAATAATAAAAAAGGATATGGTAAATGTTTGATGGCTGATGTATAATATCAGTTGCGTGTAAGCGCTTACCAAATTGAAAGGATATTATAATTATGAGTACTAATGCAGTTAAAGATAAATTTGTTACAAAGCCCTTAGGAATAGGATTACTTGCATGCTTATGCTGTTTTCTGTGGGGTAGTGCCACACCTGCTATAAAGATTGGATATGAATGGTTTGGAATTGGGGCAGGAGATGTGGCATCTAGAATATTGTTTGCAGGAGTAAGATTTACCCTGGCAGGAATCTTAGCCGTATTATTCGGAAGTATAATTGCGGGTAAAAAGCTGATTCCTCAGAAAAGCTCATGGGGTATGATATGTAAGCTGGGAATGGTCCAGACAGTATTTCAGTACATATTTTTCTATATGGGCTTAGCCTATACAACAGGGGTAAAGTCAGCTATTATTAATGGTTCACAGACCTTTATAGCAATTATGATAGCTTGTTTGATATTTAAATATGAGAAGCTTACTGTCCAGAAATTCTTGGGTTGTATAATCGGATTTGCAGGAGTTGTAGTTATTAATTATGATCCAAGTGGTCTTACAGGTGGCTTTACATTTAAGGGCGAGGGAGCAATACTTATAGCTGCAATAGCATATGCATTTTCATCTGCTCTTGTAAAGCAGTATTCGCAGAAGGAAAATCCGGTTGTGCTTAGCGGATATCAGTTTATATTTGGTGGAATAATCATGACTATCTGTGGATTTATTATGGGTGGACAGCTTAGCGGATGGTGTGTGAAGTCAGTAATTCTTTTGATTTATTTGGCACTTATATCTTCTGTGGCTTATTCAGTATGGGGAATATTGCTAAAACACAATCCTATAGGAAAGGTTTCAGTGTATTCATTTACAAATCCATTGTTTAGCGTAATACTTTCATTTATATTCCTAGGTGAGAGCTCAAACTTCGGATTGGAGCTTATTATTGCACTTTTCCTTGTGTGTGGCGGAATATATTTGGTTAACAGGGTGAAGGAATAATTTGTTATACCGATAGTTTATTGAATTATAAAACCTCTAAGAGTAGAATTACTCTTAGAGGTTTTTGTATGTAGAGTATTTTATATAGTGTTATTGAAAAAATTAAAGGAGGATACCAACATGAGTAGATTTTTCATAACCGGTGATACCCACGGGGAGATAGATACAGGCAAATTAAGTAATAGAAACTTTCATACACATAAAGAGCTTACCAAGGATGATTATCTAATCATAACAGGGGATTTCGGTTGCTGTTGGTATGGTGATAAGAATATAGAGACTACAAATCCTTCGTATGAAGTACCACCTAGGCACAACAGGATGGTTGGTAAGGATTATTATATGCTTGATTGGTATCAGTCTAAGAATTATACTACTTTATTTATAGATGGTAATCACGAGAATCATAAGCTGCTTAATACTTATCCTGTGGAAGAGTGGAATGGAGGATTAGTTCATAGAATAAGACCATCCGTAATACATCTTATGCGTGGACAGGTATATGAGATAAACGGTAAGAAGTTCTTTACTATGGGAGGAGCAAGGTCTTCAGATATAGCGTTCAGAACACCTGATGTATCTTGGTGGGAGGAGGAACTTCCTACTGAAGAAGAGATAAAAATAGCAGTAGCTAATTTAGACAAACATAATTGGAAGGTGGATTATGTTATAAGTCATTGTTGTGGTAATGATGTGTGTTTTAGGTTGCACAGTCATAACTATAGTAGGGATATATTGACAGATTTCTTTCAAAGTATAGATAAAACCTTGGATTATAAGATGTGGTATTTTGGACATCATCATATGGACGAGCAGGTGGATGAAAAGCACAGAGTGCTTTATCATGATATTGAAGAGATACTATAGGTGTAGAAAAATTTGACTTACCGTTAATTTCCAGTTGTGCATTATTCCTAAAAACACACCTTGGGGT
>JAGALE010000282.1 GCA_017625335.1 Lachnospiraceae bacterium | reverse complement strand
CTTTAGATAGACAATCAGAGAGATTGGTTATGACTGAGCAAATTATGGCTTTGACTGTGATTCCTGTGGAGTTATTACAGCACTTGATAAGCATAGTGCAGATATTGCTATGGGAGTTGATAAGGCTCTTGAGGCAAAGGAAAACAATATGAGTGACGAGGAAATCGAGGCAATTGGTGCCGGTGACCAGGGTATGATGTTTGGATACGCTGTTAATGAGACACCAGAGCTTATGCCATATCCTATATCACTTGCTCATAAGCTTGCTTTAAAGCTTACAGAGGTTAGAAAGAATGGAACACTTCCTTATCTTAGACCAGATGGTAAGACTCAGGTTTCTGTTGAGTATGATGAAAATGGTAAGCCATTTAGATTAGATGCAGTTGTACTTTCGACACAGCATGGCGAGGAGGTTACTCAGGAGCAGATTCACGCAGATATTAAGAAGTATGTATTCGAGCCTGTGCTTCCTAAGGAGATGGTGGATGAGAACACCAAGTTCTTTATTAATCCAACAGGAAGATTTGTTATAGGTGGACCTAACGGAGATAGTGGTCTTACAGGACGTAAGATTATCGTTGATACCTACGGTGGATATGGTCGTCACGGTGGCGGTGCATTTTCAGGTAAGGACTGTACAAAGGTTGATAGATCTGCAGCTTACGCAGCAAGATACGTTGCTAAGAATATCGTAGCAGCCGGCTTAGCTGACAAGTGTGAGATTCAGCTTTCATATGCTATCGGTGTTGCAAGACCAACCTCAATTATGGTAGATACATTTGGTACTGGTAAGATAGCTGATGACAAGTTAGTTGAGATAGTAAGAGAGAACTTTGACTTAAGACCAGCAGGTATTATTAAAATGCTTGACTTAAGAAGACCTATCTACAAGCAGACAGCAGCTTATGGACACCTTGGAAGAACAGACATTGATGTACCTTGGGAGAAGACAGATATGGTAGATAAGCTTAAGAGCTATCTGTAGGATTGGTATGGAAAGGAAATAAATATATGAAAAATATGCTTAATTTTAAGAACTTCGAAGCTTCGGAGTTGCAGGAGATATTAGATCTTGCTCTTGATATGAAGAAGGACCCTAAGAAGTATTCTAAGGCATTAGAGGGCAAGAAGCTTTACACACTTTTTGAGAAGACATCAACTAGAACATTTCTTTCATTTACAACCGGTATTACCGAGCTTGGTGGAAGCTACTTTAACCAGTTGTGGAGAGATTCAAACTTTGTTCTCGGTGAGCCTGTATCTGAGATAAAGTATGTATGTAGAAATGTTGATATTATTATGGCAAGACTTATTAAGAATGAGACAGTTGAGCTTTTTGGCGAGCATGCAACAGTTCCATTTATCAATGGCTGTGATAATTCATATCACCCATGCCAGATTCTTGCAGATGCGCTTACTATTATAGAGCACTTTGGAAGCTTAGATGTTAAGCTTCTTTACATAGGAGCTAAGAATAATGTGTTCAACTCACTTGTTGAGTTCTTTGCTAAGATGAAGAAGGGTACTATCTATGGACTTACTCCTCTTGTTAATGATACTGTATGCGGTGATGATTTCTACGAGGCTGCAAAGGCTACAGGTCACTATGTTGAGCTTGACCCAGCTATGAGTATTGAAGAGGCTAAGACATATGTTAAGGATATGGATATTCTCTACACTGATACATGGGTAGACATGGAGTTCTTTAACAATCCTGCATATGCAAAGCAGAAGGAAGAGACTATGGCTAAGATGATGCCATACCAGATCAATGACGAGTTTGTAGAGGGTAGTAAGGCAGTTGTATTCCATGATATGCCAATGCATGTGGGCTTTGAGATTAGCCAGAGTATAATTGATAAGAATCTTGATATAATTCTTGATCAGGCTGAGAATCGTCGTCATGCAGAGAAGGCGGTTATGGTTACACTTCTTAGAGATTAGTTGGGTGATTGTTGTTTTGACTTCTTGGAGAGCCTATTGGCAAATTGGGAAGCTTTTGGGCAGTGGAGACAGGATAAATTCTATATGCCCGAGAATTTGTTTGTAATTGAAAACATTATGAGATGTTTGGGCAGTGAGGGATGAAATTTTCTACACTGCCCATGAATTTATATGGGATGTGGATTTCTAGGACCTCCCTCGGGTAGTGGAGGCAGGAAAAATCCTATATGCCCGAGAGTTTGTGGTCGGTGAGAATTTTTGGGAAAAATCCGGGCAGTGGCGGTAGGAAATTTTGTATATGCCCGAGAGTTTGTGGTCGGTGAGAATTTTTGGGAAAAATCCGGGCAGTGGCGGTAGGAAATTTTGTATATGCCCGAGAGTTTGTGGTCGGTGAGAATTCTTGGAAAAAATCCGGGCAGTGGTGATATAAAAAACTGTATATGCCCTAATAGTTGGTTTCTAGTGTATGGATTGTATGAATAGAATTTGTAAGATGTGATTGACGGAGATGGATTATGGATGTATGGATAGGAGTACTGGCATTTGTATTGTTCCTAGGTTTTATAACAGCATTTTTTGTTTGTGTAGGAACAGTTAAGCGTCAGTCCGGCATAATAGTAAAAAGCCGAATTAGAAGGAAAACAGGAAATACTGAGATAATATATGCAAATGTAGCCCTAGTGATTTTGGTTGTGCTGGTGTATTTTAAGCTTTATACATTTGTACCGGCGGTGCTGGCATTTGTGGCATTTATTATAGCTTCAACCAGGGTGAAAAGTGGAATTACCGATGAGGGAGCCATAGTTGGAACAGCCTTCCTTGAATGGGAGGATATGAAAAGCTATAAGCTGGTCAATGAAAAGGACGACAGTAATGTTATTATTCTCAAGATTAGAGCTAATAGAAAGCAATATGTATTAGTGTGTGACAGAAGAGATAAGGGAAAAATAAAAGAGATATTTGATAATAAAGGTATAGAACATACAAGGACTATAGATAGTATGTAGAAAATCAACAAATCGCACTTGCTAAATTGCAGGTGCGATTTGTTGTGTTTTACTAGATAAAAACATATAAAAATAAGGTAAAACAAATTGACATAACGGAATCATAGTTTTATTATAGTATTCAGTAAAAATCTGCTTTTTAGCAGAGGATAGGAGACACTGATGAAGCATTTAATAGATCCAACTGATTTAACTGTGAAAGAAATCGATGACATTTTAGATTTGGCTATAGATATAATTAATGATAAGGAAAAATATCAGGATGCTTGTAAGCGTAAGAAGCTTGCAACTCTATTTTTTGAACCAAGTACAAGAACACGTCTTAGCTTTGAGGCAGCTATGATGGAGTTAGGTGGTAATGTGCTTGGTTTTTCTTCTGCTGATTCATCATCAACTGCAAAGGGTGAGAGCGTTGGAGATACAATAAGAACTGTGGGCTGCTATGCAGATATAATTGCTATGAGACATCCTAAGGAGGGTGCTCCACTTCTTGGATCATTTGTATCAGAGGTACCTATTATCAATGCAGGTGATGGCGGACACAACCATCCAACACAGACTCTTACAGACCTTCTTACTATTAAGCGTGAGAAGGGGAGATTGGATAACTTTACAATAGGTCTTTGTGGAGATTTGAAATTTGGACGAACTGTACACTCTCTTATTAAGGCTCTTTCCAGATATGAGGGTATAAAGTACGTGCTTATCTCTCCAAATGAGCTTAAGGTTCCAGATTATATTATCACAGAAGTGTTTAAGAAGAATAATATAGAGTATAAAGAGGTTACAACTATGGAGGAGGTTATGGATGAGCTTGACATCATCTACATGACCAGAGTTCAGAAGGAGAGATTCTTCAACGAGGCTGACTATATCCGTTTGAAGGACACATATATTTTAGACAAGAGCAAGCTTAAAACTGCAAAGCCTGATTTGTCTATCCTTCATCCACTTCCAAGAGTTAACGAGATTTCCACAGAGGTGGATAGCGACCCAAGAGCCTGCTACTTTAGACAGGCGCTTAATGGTAAATATGTTCGTATGGCTCTTATTATGACTATGCTGGAGGTGACTGTATAATGAAAATTGAAAGTATTCAGAACGGAATTGTATTAGACCACATAACTGCAGGTAAGGCACTTCTTGTATATCATGACCTTGGATTAGATAAGCTTGATTGTAGTATAGGCTTGTTACAGAATGTAAGAAGTAATAAGATGGGCAAGAAGGATATATTAAAGATTCATCAGATGTATGATATTAACCTTGATGTGTTAGGATATATTGATCCAGACATTACAGTTAGTATAATCAAGGATGGTCAGACTATTGAGAAGAAGAAGCTCACTCTTCCACAGAAGCTTACAAATATTAGAAAGTGTAAGAATCCTAGATGTATAACCTCAGTTGAGCAGGATATTCCTCATATATTCAAGCTGACTGATGAGGAGAATAGAGTTTATAGGTGTATATACTGCGAAGCAGATAAATAAAATGAGTCGTGCCGACACATCGCATACTACGTATGCTCAGTGTCGCGACATTCGTCGCATACAGCTTTGCTGTAATATGTCAGCATGTGAGTAAACTCCCAACAGTCATATTACAGCGAAGCTGTGCACGACTCATTGTAACGCGCATACAGAAAATGGTTTACATTTTCTGCGAATGTGATATAATTTATGGGACTATGTAGAATGTCCTAACTATAGGACTACGAGGTGTGGAATGGAAAAGTATGTAATTAAAGGCGGCCAGGTTCTTGAGGGAGAGGTCACCATAGCAGGCGCTAAGAATGCTGCATTAGGTATTTTAGCCGCTGCAGTTCTTACAGATGAGGAATGCATAATTGAAAATGTTCCTTATGTAGAGGACACCAAGGTGCTTCTTGCTGCTATCGAGAATATTGGTGCTAAAGTTAAATATATAGATGATCACACAGTTTCCATATGTGGAGGAAGTATCCATAATGATGAGTACTTATGTGTAGACGATGAGTACATAAGAAAAATCAGAGCGTCATATTACCTGCTTGGAGCTTTACTTGGAAAATTTAACTACGCACAGGTAGCGCTTCCAGGAGGCTGTGATATAGGACTTAGACCTATCGACCAGCACATAAAGGGCTTTGAAGCTTTAGGTGCAAAGGTGGATATTGTTAATGGAGGAAAGGTTGTTGCCAAGGCAGATAAGCTTGTGGGTAATCACATTTACCTTGATGTGGTAACTGTTGGTGCAACAATTAATATAATGATGGCAGCAGCACTTGCAGAGGGTAAGACTACTATTGAGAATGCTGCAAAGGAGCCACACATAGTAGACGTGGCTAACTTCCTTAACAGTATGGGTGCTAACATAAAGGGTGCCGGTACTGATGTTATTAGAATTCGTGGAGTGCAGAAGCTTAAGGGTACCTGCTACTCTATTATTCCTGACCAGATTGAGGCAGGTACATTTATGACTATGGCAGCTGCTACAGGAGGAAACATTTTAATTAAAAATGTTATTCCTAAGCATTTGGAGGCAATTACCTCAAAGCTTAACGAGATAGGTGCCAAGGTTATAGAGTATGATGATTCTGTAAGAGTTATGGCGGATGGAAGACTTAAGTGTACACAGATTAAGACACTTCCTTACCCAGGCTTCCCAACAGATATGCAGCCACAGATGGCTGTTACGCTTGCACTTTCTCAGGGAACAAGTGTTATTACAGAGAGTATATTTGAGAATCGTTTCAAATACGTTAATGAGCTTGCACGTATGGGTGCTAGAATTAAGGTAGAGGGCAATTCTGCAGTGATAAATGGTATCGAAAGATACACAGGTGCTAATCTTGTGGCTCCAGACCTAAGAGCCGGTGCAGCACTCGTTATAGCAGCACTTGCAGCGGATGGATTTAGTACTATTGAGGACATCAAGTACGTTCTTCGTGGTTACGAGGATTTTGATGGTAAGATAAGAGAATTAGGCGGAATGATTCAGGTAGTAGACTCTGATAAAGAGGTTCAGAAGTTCAAGCTGATGGTAGGCTAATTTGTTAAGCGCATTGATTTATAATGAATAAGTAACATAATTAATATTATACAAAATAGGTATTTTTTAAGGGGGTACAAAGCAACATGGCAAAGAAACCATACTATATCACAACGGCTATAGCTTATACTTCAGGTAAGCCTCATATAGGTAATACTTATGAAGTTGTTTTAGCTGATAGTATCGCAAGATACAAGAGATTCGTAGGTTATGATGTAAGATTCCAGACAGGAACTGACGAGCACGGACAGAAGATTGAGATTAAGGCATTTGAAAGCCTTAATACTCCTAAGGAGTTCGTAGATGAAGTATCAGGACAGATTAAGTCTATCTGGGATTTAATGAATACATCTTATGATAAGTTTATAAGAACTACAGATCCTTATCATGAGAAGCAGGTTCAGAAGATTTTTAAGAAGCTCTACGATCAGGGTGACATCTACAAGGGTGAGTACGAGGGTATGTACTGTACACCATGTGAGTCATTCTTCACATCAGCTCAGCTTGTGGATGGAAAGTGTCCAGACTGTGGTAGAGAGTGTCATCCGGCTAAGGAGGAGGCTTATTTCTTCAAGCTTAGCAAGTATGCTGACAAGCTTATTGACCATATTAACTCACATCCAGAGTTTATTCAGCCAGAGTCTAGAAAGAATGAGATGATGAACAACTTCCTCATTCCTGGACTTCAGGATTTATGTGTATCAAGAACATCATTTAAGTGGGGTATCCCAGTAGAATTTGACCCAGGACATGTTATCTATGTATGGATTGATGCATTATCAAACTATATCACAGGTCTTGGATATGATGTGGATGGCGCAAGTGATGAGCTTTACAGACGTTACTGGCCAGCAGACCTTCACCTTATTGGTAAGGATATCTTAAGATTCCACACTATTTACTGGCCTATTATGCTTATGGCATTAGGACAGCCACTTCCAAAGCAGATTTTTGGACATCCATGGCTTATCCAGAGTGATGGAAAGATGAGTAAGTCTCGTGGAAATGTTATCTATGCAGATGACATGGTAGACTTCTTTGGAGTTGATGCAGTAAGATACTTTGTTCTTCATGAGATGCCATTTGAAAATGATGGTGTTATCTCTTGGGAGCTTGTAATAGAGAGAATTAATGCAGAGCTTGCTAATACACTTGGTAACCTTGTTAATAGAACAATATCTATGTCTAACAAGTATTTTGATGGTGTAGTTACTAATGCAAGCGAGAATCAGCCGGTAGACGAAGAGCTTCGAGAGGTTGTTATTAACACAAGACTTAAGGTTAATACAGCTATGGACAAGCTTAAGGTTGCTGATGCAATGACTGAGATATTTAATCTCTTTAAGAGATGTAACAAATATATCGATGAGACTATGCCTTGGGCACTTGCTAAGGAAGAGGATCAGAAGGATAGACTTAACACAGTACTTTACAACTTAGTTGAAAGTATCACTGTTGGTGCAACACTTCTCGAGCCATTTATGCCTGAGACATCAGAGAAGATTTTAAAGCAGCTTAACACTGAGAAGAGAAAGGTTACTGAGCTTTCACAGTTCGGACTTTATCCATCAGGTAACAAGGTAACTTCTGAGCCAGAAATTCTCTTCGCAAGAATCGATGCAGCAGCTATGCTTGACGAGATCGAGAAGAAGTTCCCTTCAAAGGTTGTTGAAGAGGAAGAAAAGAAGGAAGAGAAGAAGCCTGAGAAAAAGGAAAAGGTTGAACTCAAGATTCCTACTTTAGATGCAGTTGTCAAGGATCAGATTACTATTCAGGAGTTTGATAGAATGCAGCTTCAGATGGGAGAAATTCTCTCATGTGAGGAGGTAAAGGATTCTAAGAAGCTTCTTTGCTCACAGGTACAGATTCAGGGAAGAGTTCTTCAGATTGTATCTGGTATTAAGAATTACTATTCTCCAGAGCAGATGGTTGGTAAGAAGGTTGTTGTAATCACTAACCTTAAGCCTACTAAGCTTGCAGGAGTTTTATCAGAGGGTATGCTTCTTTGTGCAGAGGATTTCGATGGAAATCTTGCACTTCTTACAGCAGAGAAGGATATGCCAGCAGGAGCTATGATTAGCTAATTAGAGCTGATTTGGTTAGTAATAAATCTAGTGTGAAAAGCCGTCCGTTTTGGACGGCTTTTTTGTATACCAGGGGGAAGATAGAAATAGAGTCTGCGCGGGTATGGGACGTAGGTAAGTGGCGTTGTATACCCGCGGGAAGATAGAAATTAGACATTGCGCGGGTAT
>JAGALE010000281.1 GCA_017625335.1 Lachnospiraceae bacterium | reverse complement strand
CTTAATTAACGGAGGAGATATAAACCTTATTTATGGTCTGTCAGATCAGCTTAAAGGTGTCAGCTCCTATTATAACAGCAGTAACTATGCAAACTCTCTGAAGAATTATCACAATGCTTATGGCAGTGATGATTTCTACAAGAGATGTAAGGCATATCTAGCCGTAAAGCTTGTGGCAGAGGACGGTGGTTATTACATTTTCTCGAACAATCTTACCAGAAATAATGGCAGCTACAACAAGGACGAGGTAAAGGATATATTTAAAGAGTTAGATGCTATGGGTGTGCATCTTGATACTCAGGTGGCTATTGCTATGGGAATCCATGATAACGCTTATTTGGATTCGTTTAAAAGCTCCCTTATGGATGCTTACATAGATATATTCAACACTTACCTGCATCTTCGTGAGGAGGAGATGCTTAAGGCCTTTGCTGAGGCAAATGCGGATGGTAGATACCTGGGTGTGTATGTAATTGGTGTCAATAAGGGACAGTATAAGGATGCGCTATTTGCATATTTCTCTGATGGCTCTAAGCTTGTTAAGGAGGAATTGGCTAATGCCATTTCCGCCAATGAGGAATGGCTGCCTGAGGTGTTGGAAAAGCTTAAGAGTAAGAAGGCAGCAGACAGAGAGTTGGCTGCTACAATTCTTGCCAAGTCAAAGGGTGACTACACCCAGGAATTAAAGGCTGCCCTTGAAGTGGAGAAATCCAAGAAGACAGCAGATGTTATAAGAGGACTCTTAGGAGCAGCTGCTATGGAGGGAGAAGCTGGCGAAGAAGGAGCAAATGGTTCACCGCTTTCAGCAGATTCTCTTGTTAAGGAGCTCCACAAGGGTAACAGAAAGCGCTCTCTTGCCTGGGCTTACGAGGCACCATATCCAGAGGTACATTTTACAGGAGATAACGCTGAGACTGTAGCTGATGAAGCTTATATGCAGGCAATTCTACTTGGTTATAACGATATGACTGCACCAAAGTACAATAAGAGAATTGAGACCTTGACTAACAAGCTTAACAAGTCGGAGCTTGCCCTTTACATGAACGAGCTTTATGACCGCTGGATAGAGGCAGGTGCTGAGGCCAAGAAAAAATGGGTGCTTTATGTAACTGCTATTTATGGTGGAGCTGATATGGTGGTTAAGCTTCAGAGACAGATTAATGATTGGGCAGGCAACTCAAGAGGAGCCATAGCTGCAGAGGCAGTTAAGTCTATGGCATTAAATGATTCGCCTACAGCACTTCTTGTTGTGGACGGAATAGCTAGAAAGTACAAGTATAAGCAGGTTAAGGCTGCTGCCGGGGATGCACTAACATTTGCAGCAGAGGAGCTGGGGCTTACACGTGAGGAGCTGGCGGATAGAATTGTTCCGGACCTGGGCTTTAATGAGAACCTAGAGAGAATATTTGATTATGGAGAGAGACAGTTTAAGGTATACATTACACCGGCTCTTGAAATCGAGATATTTGACGAGAATGACAAAAAGCTTAAGAATATGCCTGCGCCGGGAAAGAAGGATGATGAGGCAAAGGCTGCAGAGGCTTACGCTGAATTTAAGCAGATGAAGAAGCAGATGAAGACAACTGTTACTAATCAGAAGCTTAGACTTGAATATGCTCTTACTGTTAATAGAAGGTGGAAGGCAGCTGATTGGGAGAAGCTATTTGTGAAAAATCCTATTATGCATCAGTTCGCCATAAGCTTAATCTGGGGCGTGTATGAGAAGGAAGATTTAAAGGATACCTTTAGATATATGGAGGATGGAACCTTTAACACTGTAGACGAGGATGAATATGAGCTTTCTGAGTCAGCTGTAATTGGTTTGGTTCATCCGGTAGAGTTAGATGAGGAAACAAAGTCTAAGTGGCAGGAGCAGCTTAACGATTATGAGATTACTCAGTCCATAGAGCAGCTATCAAGACCAGTTTACAGAATAACTGATGCTGAGAAGAAGGAGAAATCTTTAACCAAGGTGGCAGGCAAGATGTTAAATCCACTTTCTCTATCCAGTAAGCTTATTGGTATGGGATGGACGAAGGGACCTGCTATGGACGGTGGTGGTTTCTACAAATATATCCGTGATGATGCCGATTGTAAGCTGGGTGTGGAGTTATATTTCTCAGGTGCCTTCATAGGTGATTATGCAAGTATTAATGAGGATGATATTACTGTCTATGATGCAGTGGTTTATAACACAGAAACCGTGCAATATGATAGAAAAGGCTGGGGTGATGTTGCCAAGGAAAGTGCATTAGATTTAGGCGATGTGCCGGCCAGATATTATTCGGAAATAGTGTATCAGTTAGAGAAGGCAACAGCCACAAGTACAGAGACTAATGAGAATTGGCAAAGCGAAAAGTAGGTAATTTAACAGATGATATGGATTCCGTATTATATGGAATTCATATCATTTGTATTTTGCACTAAAATCCCTCCTAACAACGCAAATTTCATATTGTTACTTTCCTTAATTCTTGGTATTATCATTATAGTGGCTTACTTTGTGTTACAGGTGCTACTACAACATATGTGTCGGGGGAAAGATATGTATAGATTTATGGACAAAGATGAAATAGAAATCAGACAGATGGATGGTCTTAAAATGATTCATCTGTATAAGCTTGGTGGCAGTGATGCCATAGCTGCTTACTATGGTGATAATCAGCAGATAAATATGTGTGCCATGGATAAGCAGTATAATCTTTTGATGGAAAGGGTGCTCACTCTTTATTCCCAGTGCGAAGATAAAAATTCAATAATTGTAGATGATGCCGCTAAAAAGCTTTTGCAGGCTGCGGTTGGCAGAGGTGATAACTATACCAATTTCTTTAACCGAGTAGGTAAAAGATATAAGGACATGGAAGGTCTTGAAGCTCCTAGATTTGCAGCAGATGGAGCTATGAGAGAGACTATGATTCCTATGCTACAGTATTACATTAAGGAGCTTTATAATCTGTGGGATGTAAATGTAGATTTTGACAGAAACACCAGAGGCTGGCACAGAAACTGTGTGCTTAAGCTTAAGAAGGGTATGGATACATTGCTGCTTCCTGTTAAGATGGAGTTTCAGGAGACTAATGCATGCACCGCAAGGGTTGGTAACTTTCTGCAGGATATGAGTACCTTAGAGTTTAGCGTTACATATGCGGATAACAGACAGCTTATAGTTTTTGAATGCTCAGAGCTTGCCTTAGTAGGTGAGAACAGAATAGATATAGATGGTGACGGACTAAAGTCAGTTACTACAATTAGTGTTAACGGTCAGACTGTTTACTATATGGATGATGCTGTTCCTATGGTGGAAATAGGAGCTGAGGGAGCTACATTTAAGAATCTTCCTAAGTATGCAGACATTGATGTGGCAAACAGCAAGGTATATCAGCTGCCTTGGGGTGGATATGTGGTTTGTAGAGTCACAGAGGAAAAAGATGAGGCAACAAAGCGTACTGATTACGATACCATTTTCATAGAGTCACATGACACTAAGGTTTCGGTGAGACATTTCTCCTATGGCTTGGTGGAGAATCTTGCAGATGGTCTTAAGCTTAGAACTGACGGAGCTAATATGCGTAAGCTTTACTACGGAGATAAGCATGGTGAATTAGAGACATTATTTATTCCTGTAGGCTATTATTCAGGATGGGATTACAAGGAATTTTTAGAGAATAAATATTTTTATGAAAATATGGAGGAAGACAGATAATGGGGCTTTTTGATAAGAAGGAAAATGATGATAAGTTACATGTTAAGCGTATAGAAAAGGTTGTAAGTGGTATTAATGATGATTATACCTATAATCTGACTCAGTCTATAGACAGAGCATTTGTTACATATTGCAAGGAGATTTGCAAGGAGCCTGTGTCTGCTAAGATTCAGCCTATAGAGCTTTGTGCAGAGCTTATTGAGACTATAGTGTCTAATAAGGTGGATATTGCTCCAACTTCATATCTTGCTGTTATGAGAAGAGCAGAAGAGATTTATTCAAGAATCTTCCCTTATGGAGAAAATACACCTAATTTTGAGCTTAACGCCATGGTATTCATAAGCTTGTTTAAGCAGGATGGTCTTGTTGTTAAGGGGTTATTTAACACAACACTTTACTCAACATTTAAGGATAAGGACAACTACGTTGAGCTTATGGACAGCATTAAGATGGATGCGAAATGTAACGAGTGTCTTCACGATATAATTCAGTACGGCTTATCTGTTGGAGCGTTCTTTATTGATGATGAGACATACACTGCTAATATGAAGGACGTGGCACAGAAGATTCTTCGTTCCGGCGATACTAAGGCGGTTATAGCAGCTGAGATTAAGCGTGTAGAACATATGGCCGGAATCTATGATATAGACGAGGCTGATGTGGCTAAGACAGAGCAGCAGCTTACTAAGGCAAATGCTATACTTTCCGAGACTGTTGGAATTCTTGAGCAGGCTGATAGAAAGACAGAACAGCTTAGTCGTGTTATGAAGGATACAACAGACGCCATAACAGAGATTAGTGAGAGAGAAACTAACCTTATATCCATGAAGGCAGCTACAGCTAAGGAGGATATGAAGGCAGCTTATAATAGTTTTCTAAATGAGCAGAAGCAGGAGGTTATTATCCAGAAGGATGTTCTCCTTGGACAGATATTCAGCGAGGCAGAAAGTAAACTTAATGAGCTTAGAGCTATGGCGAGAGCTATTACAACCTCAGCTAATACTGAGCTTCTTCGTATCAACACTGAGGCATCAAGTGCCATGGATAAGATTAACAACATGGTGGCAAATGATAAGGATATCGAGAAGATTCTTTCTAAGGCGGATGAGAATAAGGAGCTTTATGATAAGCTTGCAAAGTTGGAGCTTCTCAATACTCAGAATATTGAGGCTATTGCCAAGGGTATGGAGGCTCAGGCGGCAGCCATGAATTTAGATGGTACAGCTAAGGGAGCTGATGGTGCAGCTTCTGCTCCAAGTCAGGGTGCTGTGGTGGTATCAGATCCTATGCAGGCAGTGCAGATGATGGGGGCTCCACAGTTTTCATCAGCAGGACTTCCGCCTATGGAGGTAGACCCACAGGCTATACCTGAGGTCAACCCACTTCTTGATACTAACATTCCATTTGAGACAAGATACAAGATGGTTATGGATGAGAAGCAGAGAAGAATTGCTAAGGGAGAGCATTTCCATAAGATGTTTGATGATGTTGTTACAGTGCTTATGGAGGATGCAAATCCATATATGATTGGACCTTCAGGCTGTGGTAAGACATTTATGGTTAAGCAGATAGCTTCTATTCTTAACCTTGATTTCATAGATATAGGATATATCAACGAGGAGTACGATATCTTAGGCTTCCAGACTGCAACAGGTGCATACAGTACACCTAATTTCTACCGTTGCTACAAGTACGGTAAGATTGCATTCTGTGATGAGCTTGATAACGGTAATTCAAGAGCTACAGTTAAGCTTAATTCCTTCCTGTCTAATGGTAAGGATGCAAGCTACAGCTTCCCACATGGTGAGAATGTTAAGAGACATCAGAACTTCCGTATTATTGCTGCAGGTAATACTGCTGGAAATGGAGCTGATGCAAACTACAATACTAGAGAGAAAATCGAGGAGTCGGTTCAGCAGAGATTTACTCCTGTATACGTAGGCTATGATAACTATGTAGAGGAGAAGATTCTTGGAGATTACAAGGATTGGTATCAGTTCTGTGTAATATTTAGACTTGCTACAGATGCATGGGGCAATCAGAATGACTGTGCAGCACCTGGTATTCTTACAACTAGAGATACAGCTAGAATTAGAAGATATCTTGATAACAAGAGTCTTGATATGGGCAAGATTTTGGATTACGAATTCATACAGACAAAGGATATGGAGTATCTTGCATTCCTTGTACAGCATATGGGTGGAAGTGTGGCTTCTTATCCGGGAGCAGGTGAGATTTACAAGATGTTTGCTGCAAAGGTTAATGACCTTAGACAGAAAGGCGGAATAAGATAGTATGGATATAAGCTATGGATTAATGCCGGAGGAGTGCGAACACTTTGACATTGAGACTAGAGGAAATATGAAAATATACCGAGCCAGCTTTAAGTCCTTAAGCCAATTGCATTTGTTTCTAAACGGGGAACCTAAGGTTAATACTAACATTTTCTATACCCAGAAAAGTATTAGCTCTTCAAGTAAATTCGCAGGAGAACCTTTAGATGTGGCTATTGGCTATTGTGTAGGCGGATATGAGAAGGATTTCTCTATGTTCGTCAAGCTTAAGAAGGACATAGACAGGGTTAATATCCGTCATGTCCAGACTAGGAAGGTTAGGCCATCGGTGGTAGGCTCAAGGCCAAATGTTCCGGCTTATGTGGCAGGCGCTCCAAAATCCATGTACAGAATGGATAGAGTCAAGGAGAAAAAGTTTATTACTATATACATAAATCTGGCATATGCCAATGATACCTCAGAGGCTCAGATTAGAAACAGAGGAATACTAACCCTTAATCTGATTAAGATATTGGAGAATAATGATTATGGAGTGAACCTTAAGGTTTTTGAAACCTGTATGGTGGGCAACGAGATATTTGCGGCAAGTATAGGTATTAGCAAGCCAGGGGAGCTGCTTAATGTGAAGAAATGTTATTATCCTCTATGTGGTAAGGAATTCTTAAGGCGTGTTATGTGTAGAATTAAGGAGTCCATGCCATTTAAGGAAAACTGGCATATGAGCTATGGACAGCTTTTGAGTGATAAGCAGTCCAGAGTTATTATGAATATTCCAGAGGATGCTATCGTTATTAATTCCCCTGCAGAGATGGGAATTATGGGCGAAAATGTATATGAGGATGCAGATAGATTTTTGGCAAAGTTAAATCTTAACAAGGAGATTGTTGTGCCAAATTATGTGAAGGAATCTAAGGAGGAAGAGGTTAGATAATGAGTGATACATTGATGAGCTATGATATGCTCCAAACAATTGCGAATAATCCTGAGATTAATCTTACAGAGGAGGAGCTTAAAGAGGTTGATGAGTGTGTTAAATCAATCGACTTGGCTAACTCTACAGCTATTATTGAGTATGGTTCAGATATTCAGAAGAAGCTTTCAGAGCTTTCAGGAACCATGCTTACTAATCTAAACTCACAGGATATAGATGATATCGGCGAGGTGCTTGATACAACAGTTGGATACCTTAGAGATATAGAAGAAGAGAAGGGGAAATTCTCGCTCTTTAAGAAGGCTAAGGAGATGTCCGTTAGAGAAAAATACAGAGAAGCCGAGAAGAATATCGATAAGGTTACAGGTACTCTTCAGCAGCATCAGATTCAGCTTATGAAGGACTGCGCTATGCTTGATCAGATGTACCATATGAACACAGTATATTTTAGAGATTTAAATGTTAAGATTGCTGCGGGTAAGAGAAAGCTTGATGACTGTAAGCATATTGAGCTTCCTGCATTGGAGAAAAAGGCCATAGAGACAGGTCTTGCACAGGATGCACAGGCAGTTACAGACATGAAAAATCAGATGGATAGATTAGAGAAGAAGATATATGAGTTAGAGCTTACAAGAACTATATCACTTCAGTCAGCACCACAGATAAGACTTATTCAGTCTAATCAGGCAACTATGGCGGAGAAGATTCAGTCCACACTACTTAATACTATACCTCTCTGGAAGAATCAGGTGGTTCTTGCCCTTGGTATGGAGCACACAAGACAGGCGGTTAAGGCAGAGAAGGAAATCAATGATATGACTAACAAGCTTCTTCTTAAGAATGCGGAGACCCTAAAGCTTGCCTCTGTTGAAACTATGCAGGCTGCCAACCGTGGTTTCGTAGATGTGGCAACCCTTGATGCGACAAATAAGCTTCTTATCGAGAGCTTAGATGAGGTTGCAAGAATTCAGGCAGAGGGTAGAGATAGCAGAAGTGCAGCAGAGCTTGAGCTTGTTAGAATTGATGAGGAAATGAAGAATAGATTGATGTAGTTTTTTATCGACAATCTTTTTTCTTGACACAAAAGTGTCATAGTGGTATAACAAGTGCATATAATTAAATATATCTAAACCGTTGACGCGGAGATAACGTTAATTATGCTTCTACAGAGAGCCTGGGTAGCTGTGAGCCGGGTGAAAAACAGGTTAGCAAATGGACCGCTGAGGGCGCAGTCAAATGTGTTTTGTGGCACAGAGTATTCTGCGACGTGAGGGCATACGTCAGTTGTCAGAGATATGATAGTATCTTGCTAAGAGCGTGAGTACACGAATCAAGGTGGCACCGCGGATAATCTAAGTTTATTCGTCCTTGACAGATGGTAGAAATCTGTCAAGGACTTTCTTTTTTTAGGAGGTGAGTGTTATGCAATTAACTAAAATATTGAATCAGAGTGTGGTCAGACGATGGCGTAGCACTCAGAATATAAGAAAATGCTTGCGTAGAAATTTAAACCGAGCAACACAATATAAAGCAACAAAATAGTGATATAAATACAAGACAAATAATAACTAAAAAGAATTCAAAAATATATATTATGGAGGACAATACTATGACTTTTAACAATATCGATTTCAACACATATTTCAAGAACTACCCAGACGCTAACGGCTACTATGGAAAGTACGGCGGAGCATATATTCCACCCGAGCTTAAGAAGGCCATGGAGGAGATTAACGAGGCATATTTCACTATATGTAAGTCCAGCAAATTCATTAGTGAGCTAAGAAGAATCCGTAAGGAGTTTCAGGGAAGACCAACCCCTATATCATATCTTGAGAGACTTTCAGGCTCTCTGGGAAATGTTCAGCTTTATGTAAAAAGAGAGGACTTAAATCACACAGGAGCCCACAAGCTTAATCATTGTATGGGTGAGGCTCTTCTTGCAAAATACATGGGTAAGAAGAAGGTCATCGCAGAGACTGGAGCAGGACAGCATGGAGTGGCTCTTGCAACTGCAGCAGCTTATTTTGGATTAGAGTGCGACATCTATATGGGAGCGGTAGATATCAAGAAGCAGGCTCCAAATGTTGCTCGTATGAAGATTCTTGGCGCAAATGTAGTAGAGGTAACTCATGGCCTTGCAACTTTGAAAGAAGCTGTAGACGCAGCGTTTGAGGCATATTGCAGGGAGTATAAGGATGCAATATATTGCATCGGTTCGGTGGTGGGCCCACATCCATTTCCTATGATGGTTAGAGACTTCCAAAGTGTGGTTGGTATCGAGGCTAGAGAGCAGTTTATGGAGATGACTGGCGAGCTTCCTGACGCAGTAGTTGCCTGTGTAGGCGGAGGCTCAAATGCCATGGGAATGTTCTCGGGCTTCCTAAATGATCCTGTTGATATCTACGGCGTAGAGCCACTTGGACGTGGTACTGCTCTTGGTGATCACGCAGCCAGCCTTAAGTATGGAACCGAAGGAATTATGCACGGCTTTAACAGTATTATGCTTAAGGATGAAAATGGTGAGCCAGCCCCTGTTTACTCAGTAGCCAGCGGACTTGACTACCCATCAAGTGGTCCTGAGCATGCGTTCTTACATGACTTGGGAAGAGTAAAATATGATGTTATAGATGACGAAGAAACCATAGATGCATTCTTCAAGCTTTCAAGACTTGAGGGAATCATTCCGGCTATAGAGAGTTCTCATGCGGTGGCTTATGGAATGAAGCTTGCAAAGGAAATGGGTAAGGGTTCAATTCTTATAAATCTTTCGGGTAGAGGCGATAAGGATATGGATTACATTATTGAGAAGTATGGAATAAGGTAAACTGAAGTAACCGGTAAAAGAGTTGGAAAAGTGGATGAACACACTTGGGAGAGATTTGTTATCTCTTGACATACCAATTCTAAAATGTTTTAATCATAAAGGTTTTCTATGTATATTTATGCGTTAAGAAAATGACGTTTATGTCAAAGAATTAAATGTAAAAATATGTATGGGAACTGATTAATAATTGAAATAACGCATCTCGGAGGATATATTATGGAAAGAGAAAAATTAGGCAGCAGACTAGGCTTTTTGCTTCTCAGTGCAGGCTGTGCCATTGGAATAGGAAATGTATGGAAGTTCCCTTATATGGCAGGACAGTACGGTGGTGGAGCATTTGTGCTTATATACTTGTTCTTCCTGATTATTATGGGAGTTCCTGTACTGACTATGGAGTTCGCTCTTGGTAGAGCGTCTCAGAAGAGTCCCGTAAAGCTCTATCAACAGCTGGAAAAACCGGGGCAGAAGTGGCATATCCACGGCTACGCTGCAATGGTGGGTAACTACCTTCTTATGATGTTTTATACCATTGTGTCAGGTTGGATGGTGCAGTACTTTGTAAGAATTGCAAAGGGTGACTTTGAAGGAGCAGATGCTACTAAGGTTAAGGAAATTTTTGCTGGTATGAAGGCAGAGCCTGTAAGTATGATTGTATATACAGCTATCGTTATTATCCTCGGATTTTTGGTTTGCTCGATAGGTCTTCAGAAGGGACTTGAGCGAGTTACTAAGGTTATGATGATTGCACTTCTTGTGATTATGGTTGTTCTTGCTATTAATAGTGCAACTATGGATGGTGGCGCTGAAGGTCTTAAGTTCTACCTTGTGCCAGATTTTCAGAGAATGGCAGATATCGGCATAGGTGAGGTTATAGTAGGTGCCATGAATCAGGCATTCTTCACCCTTAGCTTAGGTATCGGTTCCATGGCTATATTTGGTAGCTATATAAATAGGGACAGAGCCCTTATGGGCGAGGCAGTAAGTGTTGCTTCCCTAGATACATTTGTGGCATTTACTTCAGGACTTATCATCTTCCCAGCTTGCTTTGCGTATGGAGTTGATGTAAATGCAGGTCCAGACCTTATATTTATCACACTTCCAAACATATTCAATAATATGGCTATGGGAAGAGTTTGGGGAACACTGTTTTTCGTATTCCTTACATTTGCAGCTTTTTCAACTGTTCTAGGAGTGTTTGAAAATATTATCTCCTGTAACATGGACTTGTTTGGCTGGAGCAGAAAAAAGACCTGTCTTATCAATACATTTTTGATGATTATTTTGTCCCTTCCATGTGCACTTGGATTTAATGTACTTGATGATGTGGTTGTAGCAGGTAAGAACATTATGGATATGGAGGATTTTGCGGTGAGCAATGTTCTTCTTCCGCTTGGTTCTCTGTGCTTTGTTCTGTTCTGTACACTTAGATATGGCTTTGGCTTTGATAAGTTTATGGAGGAGGCAAATACAGGTAAGGGACTTAAGGTTAAAAAGTGGATGAAGCCATATATGACCTATGTGCTTCCTGTGATAGTACTTGTAATATTTATTATGGGACTTATCTAAGTTTCATAGGAATGATAATGTAATATTTGAGTTACAATATATTGGTCTTTAAAATAAAAAAACAATTATAAATTGGCTAAAAAACTTAGAATTTAATTTACTACCCACCCATAAATGTGTTAAAATTATGGGTGGGTTTTTATTTTTATAAGAACAAATTGGCCTAGTGATACCTCAAGAGATAAGGGAAATCATTTTGGTTGCCATAATCTATATAAGGTGTTTGGGCGTAGGTAATATATAAATGTAAATCGGGAGGAGAAAAATGTCAGATACAAATAATCAACAGCAGGCAAATATTACATTATACTGTGCAGGAAGTAATTTAGAAGGTTTAAAGGATAAGGCGCTCGGTAAATTTGGTAGAAATGCCATAGGCGCCCAGGGCGATAGCGATAGAGAATTTGCAGTAAAGCTGCAGGATAATACATTGGTTAAATTTTCTGTTATGGCAAAACCAGAGGTGGTAATGCAGCAGAATGCAGGTATGGCTAATTTCTTTAGCAAGGCACCTGTTAAGAATGCAGCTGTTAAGCAGGCAGCAATTCATCAGATTAATATGTTTACTGCAATCATAGGGATAACATTTCCACTTACTGATGACAAGAATAGAACTAATGCAATAATCAACGGAATATTTAACGTAGCTTCAGATATTACTGCATTTGTGCTTTACCCATCTATGGAGCTTTTTCATCCGGAGGGCAAGCTGCTTATCTCAGTTAAGGGAGAAACTAGCTACACAGAATATTACCCTATTATGTGTAGAGATATGATTATGCCAAATGTTAAGATGTCAGAAACTGATGAGGCTCGTGCTAAGAAGAATAATGAGATATTAAAGGGCAAGGGAATGCCATGTCCTGAAGGTATGCCTGTTTCAGCATTTGAGGATAAATGTGTGATTCCTGATAAGGAAACTATAGTAAAACGTGCAGTGGCTATATTTGCAGCTGCAGTTAAGAGTGAGGTGTATGGCTCAGGGGCTTACGAGAATCCTGCTGAAAAGCTTGGAGAGCTTCTTGGTGCACTTGAGGAAAGATACGGTAAGCTGGATTTTCTGTCTAATGAAGAAAAGTCTTATATAGATAATGCATCACCTGCGGATAAAGATGTTAATAAGTTTGGATGGAGATATGAGTGCTGTGCAATTTTGTTCTGGGCACTTAATCTGCTTGATATAGATGAGCCTAATGAGATAGTTGATGCAGCTACATTGGGAGAGATTATTTGGGGTAATGATATGGCATCTCTTATGGAGAAGGCTGTGGTTAGAGACAAGGCAGAGCTTCTAGATAAGCAGGATCTTGTGCATCGCTATGATTGGGCTTGCATAGAGGCTCAGATTAAGAAGCTTCAGCTTAATGAGGTGAGCGCAGAGGTTGTGGTTGAGTGGCATTATGCCCTTAATTGGCTTACAGGAGTTGAAGGCGTAACTGATTGGGACAAGGTTCCTAGAAAAGCGTAGATATAACATTTAGAAGACGTGAGTTGAAGGATAAGGTCTATTAGAATGATATGTCTAGGCAAAGATGATAACTAGAAGTGTTTAGATATTTGATAAATTAGTGAAGGGATAAATTGATGAAAAATATTATAGGTGCAGTAACCTGTACTTTAATTTCATATGCTATTGCCATATTTGGATATTTGCTTACTCATGACATCGAGTGGTCTGACTTGCGTGATGTTGATTTGTCTGATAAGCGTTTTCTAATGGTGCTTGTGGTGGCGCAAACTGTTATTATATGGGCGTATTTCTTCTATATACTAACCCTTAGAAGGCGTAATGCCAAAATACTTAAATATGAGGAAAATAGGCAGCAGCTCCTTCAGAGAAGATATCAGATAGTAATCGATAATTCCAGAGAGATGATGTACGAGATAAGCCTTAATAACGATGCCTGTATATCTACAGATAAGATCAGGGAAAAGTTTGGGTGGGATATACCTAAGCAGGTTCCGGATTTGGATGTGAGGAAGCTGTTCGAGATACTTCATGTTCATCCTGAGGATGAATCTATTTTTTATAATTCAACATCAGGTCTTATGACTAATAAGATGACCAAGGAAATAACTGTCCGTATGCAGAAGGCAGACGGTGTGTATATATGGTGTAATATTATTTATATTCCTGTATTAGATTCAGATAACAATATGGTATCTATAGTGGGTAAAATCGAGGATGTTGATAAGGAGATTAAGGAGAAGGAACGCTTGGAACATCAGTCTAGAACTGATGGATTAACAGGACTTATGAATAAGCAGACCTTTGAGGAAGAGGCTATGAAGTTCCTTATGACCAGCATTTCCACAGGCTCAGCATTGCTTTTTATAGATATGGATTATTTCAAGGATGTAAATGATAAATTTGGTCACACTATGGGAGACAGAGCCATAATAGATATAGCCTTAAAGCTACAGGTGATATTCGCAAACTGTGATATGGTAAGTAGATTTGGAGGAGATGAATTCCTTATATTCGTTAAGAATATTCCGAGAGATACCCTGATTGACAAGCTTGCCTGGGCAGTTGAGAAGCTGAAGGAGACCTATTCAGATGGTGTGAATACAGTAAGTCTTTCAGCAAGTATAGGCGTGGCTTATTGTATGGCGGATAAGATATCCTATGATACTCTTCTTGAGGCGGCAGATAATTCCCTTTATGCTGCTAAGGAGCTTGGTAGAAGCAGATATATAATACGTGATGTGTATCAATAGTGATGATAGAAGAATTTGAATGTTGAGTAATGAGTACTATGAAGTTATATAATGATGTGCTTTAGTGGATGTATGATATGGTACATACTTCATGGGATTGAATTTGAAATAGGATAATAAAATGAACGAGATAGATTTATTAAAATCCAGACTCAAGGATTTGGCTAATAAATCCTACAAGCAAAATATATATACATACTCAGGCTTTCTAACACCGGCTGAGTTGGTTTGCCTTGATGAATTAAGAGAAGAGATAGCATTTGCAGATTATGAAACCTTCGGCGGCTATGAGATGGCTGAGAGGCAGATGGTTGGATTTGGTTCTGATAGGATGTTTGGCTATGAGGGTGTCTGGCCTATAAAAATAATTAAGGTGGAGCCGCTTATAGACAAGTTTGCAGATGACTTAAGTCACAGAGATTTTCTAGGGGCTATAATGAACCTTGGAATAGAGAGAAATGTTTTCGGAGATATTTTGGTTAAGGATGGTAAGAGAGCGTATATATTTGCCACTGAATCCATAGCAGAATTTATTATGGATAATCTTACTAAAATTAAGCACACTAATGTTAAGACTTCTTTAGTTGAAGCTGACTCTGATAATATGGAGGACTTAAAGCCTACATTGGTTGATATGGACGTAATAGTTGCATCCCCTAGATTTGATGCTATTGTGGGTGGCGCAACCAAGGTGTCTAGAAGCGAGGCTCTTAATCTGTTTAAGGCGAAGAAGATAACCCTAAATGGTCGTTTGTGCGAGAGAAATAGCATGAGTCTAAAGGATGGAGATATATTTTCCATAAGGGGCTACGGAAAGTTTAAGTTTTGCGGCGCCGGTAATGAAACCCGTAAGGGCAGAGTATATGTTAAATTGCAAAGATACGTGTAGAAAAATCTTTACAGAGCAAGCTATCACGGATATACTAAAATATGGACGTGGGTCCAAATACTAGGAAAAGGAGAGCGAGGACATGATAAGTAAATATATTACTGACAATGGAACCTTAAGAGAGATTACCGAATACACACCAGGAATGTGGATTAATCTCACGGCGCCCAGTCACGATGAAAGTCATGAGATAGCAGATAGATACAACATTGATATCGCTGATGTTCGTGCCGCTCTCGACGAAGAGGAGTCATCACGTGTGGATGTGAATGAAGACTATGTTCTTATTCTCTTCGATATTCCAACAGTTGAGATTCGTCATAATCAGGAGGCTTATACTACTATTCCTCTTGGTATTATTTGGACTGACGAGGCAATTATTACAGTGTGTTCTGTAGAGACACCGGTTATAAAGCATTTTATAGTGAATCATTTAAGAGACTTTACTACTAAGAAGCAGGTTAGATTCACTTATCAGATTATATATAGAACTAATATGTTATATCAGTCATACCTTCGTATCATTGACAGACGTCGTCTTGAGATGGAGGAGAAGATGGGTGGCATTACTGAGAATGCAGATATCGTAAATCTGCATGAGTTGGAGTCCAACCTTGTATATTTCGATACATCACTTAGAGCGAATCGAATGATAGTAGATAGACTTACACGCTACAGTGGTATTAAGAAATTCCCTGAGGATCAAGAGCTTCTTGATGATGTAATAGTCGAGAACCTTCAGGCTATCGAGATGACCCAGATATATCGCGATATCTTAAAGGGTACCAGAGAGCTGATGTCAACCATGATTGATAACCGCCAGAATGAGATTATGAAATACTTAACCGCCATCACTATAGTTATGGCTATTCCTACTATTATTTCAGGTATTTACGGTATGAATGTAAATGGGGATGGTATGCCATTCTCCCAGTCGCCATATGGATTTGCAATAGTGTGTGGAATTACACTTTTAGTTTGTTTGATTGTTGCATTCTTCTTAAAGAAGAGAAAGATGTTATAAATGAGCCATGCGTAAAAAAAGTCAAAAAGCATCTATCGGGAGCTTGCTCACAGATAGATGCTTTTTGACTTTTTTGCATAGGGCGAATGCCCCACAGTGAGCACGCAAAGCGCGTAGCGAACTTGTGGCACGGCTCATTTATAACCAAGTATGAGTGATAATTATGCCCCACAGTGAGCACGCGGAACGCGTAGCGAACTTGTGGTACGGCTCAATAAATACTATGCAAATTTGCTTTCGAATAGTATATCAAATTTGTCGCCAACGTAATATGCACAGGAGTTGGTTTTGGGCCTGCAGAGAAAAAAGTTTGCTGTAGGCCCAAGCAAAGAGAAAAGTAGGAAGAATGAAGAGGTAAAGTTGGGCCTATAGAGAAAAAAGCTTGCTGTAGGCCCAAGCAAAGAGAAAAGTAGGAAGAATGAAGAGATAAAGTTGGGCCTGTAGAGAGAAAAGCTTGCTGTAGGCCCAAGCAAAGAGAAAAGTAGGAAGAATGAAGAGATAAAGTTGGGCCTGTAGAGAGAAAAGCTTGCTGTAGGCCCAAGCAAAGAGAAAAGTAGGAAGAAT
>JAGALE010000280.1 GCA_017625335.1 Lachnospiraceae bacterium | reverse complement strand
TCTTTAAATTTTAATGCTACTATTATATCTTGCATACTACATCCATCTATTAGCATGCTAGATACTGTATTTACTTTTTTATTCAATACTTCACTAACGAAATCATCATTACTGTTTATTATGTTACGTATTTCAGATGTGGTTATATCCCCAACCAGTATTGCTACTTTATCTCTGATATATGCTACATCATAACCTAATACATGATAGTTAATTATATCAGAGTTTAATACTACTATTTCACTTTCTCTATTTATTTTTTCAGATGCTCTTTTATACATTCCACAGACTGCTTGTCTTGACATTTTTATTCCATACTCTATTAATAATGTCTCTGCTATATCCTGAAATGTTTTATTATGAATTTCTTTTTGCTCTATTATAAATGCTTTAAGAGTTCGTTTATCCACAACGCTCACCCCTTGTTATTTTGTATTGGAGATACCCGAACATATGTTCTATCTATGCCTTATCCCCTTCTGCACTGTGTATCTTTTTAGATACTACTATGCTTACACTTATGTTATGCTCAAGTGTTACTCTTAACTTTAATGATTGATATAACATTTGTATGTTTTTAACTGAATCATCAATTTGTATCTTTATATCTTCTGTGCTATCTAAATTATCCACATATATAACACAATTAACCTCATAATTATCATTTACATCCCAAGGTTGTATATTAGAAAAATTATCTGTAATTCCATTATGTGTTATTGTTACATCAGAAAGTATAAGTAAATTATGTTTTCTAATGTTCTTGTTATTTAATTCTAATTTATTATCATTAGAACCAACTGTAATAGTTCCACCATTATAAATAGTTACTAGCTTACTTAAAGGTATCAATATATTATACCTTTCTGCTTCCTTAGTCATTAACTTATATTGTGCTAATTTCACCATTGCATCTTTTAAAAATTCATATGCAAGAGCTATATCCTTAGCTTTATTATCATCACCGCATACGTCTGGATGATACTTAGTCATAAGTTTTCTATATTTCTTTTTAAGAGTAACATCTGTTTCTTCCAGAATGTCCGATATATCAAATATCTGAAGTGCCTCATCTATTCCCATGCTAAAATCCTTTTAAATTAAATGAATATTTCAATTATTTTACCTACTAAACCTATTATTACAAATATAACACCTATCTTAAACGCTGGTATTGAGGTTAAACTCTCACTGATTTCAGCCTCTCCTTTACGTCTAAATAAGGTTGCACTAAGTACTATCAATACTGCCCCTATAATAATTATTCCCCAAGTAATAAATGTCATCATATCTATATCCTCCAAATCTAATTTTAAAAATTAATTATATATTAATATAACAACAAGTCGATATATAAGTTACTCTAACATACCTAATGTTGGACTAACTAATGTCTTATTATCTAATAACATATCACGTAATTTTAACAATTTATCTGTATTATCCTCAAGTAACTTGTATGTAGCTTCATTATACACACTTAATAACTCATTGCATTTATCTATAACCTCAGGACTTACATATTTTGCTACACCATTACATATAAGTGTGTTCTCATTCATAATGTGATTGTCATCATATGCATGTGCTGTTACCATATTATATACTACGCTAGTAGCTCTTTCTATATCATTACTACATCCTTGTGTATGTGAGCCATATATTAATTCCTCTGCTATCTTACCTGCAAGCAATATCTTAATATCAGTTATAAAATCATCCTTAAACTTTAATTTGATATCACCTGTTTTATCTATGTCTTGCTTAGTTATTCCACCCGTACCAGAGCTATATGGGATAATTGAAACCTTATCTATATCTATGCCTAATAGTAGACTTACTAATGTATGACCAGCTTCATGTATTGCTACTACCTTCTCATCTCTTTCAGATGAGTGCTCCTTCTTAATACCGCCAGTGTGTATTTGCATTACTGCTTCGTCTATATCACTTAATTTAATGATACCTTCTCTATTTTCTTGCAAAGAAATGTAGACTGCTTCGTTTAATGCTTGCTCTATTTCTGCACCACTCAGTCCTATCATAAGTTTGCTAGCTTTCTCAAGTGTAACACCTTCATCTAATTTCTTGTTCTTCAGATATGTTTCTACAAGTTCATCTCTATCCTTTTTGTTGTCTGGTGCACCTATATAATAGTGTCTATCAAATCTACCAGGTCTTAATAATGCACTATCCAAGTCATCTTTTCTGTTTGTTGCACCTATAACC
>JAGALE010000279.1 GCA_017625335.1 Lachnospiraceae bacterium | reverse complement strand
TAGAGAATATAAAAAATATGATAGATCATTAGAATCTATGTTACTTGATGTAGTAATACTAAGTGAATACTATAAAGAATATACAAAGATGATTAAAACATCAAGATATAAAATATTAACAGTAGTAACTGACAAATTTGACTATTCAGTATATAGCATACATCATAATGGTATGAGCGAAGTAGTACAAGATTCAATTAATAAGGCATCTAAAAAGATAGTTAATAATAATTTAGGGCTAGTAATTAAACATTTTAAATCAGAAAATGACTTTATAATAAGATAATAGTCATAAGGAGATAGTATGATAAATAATAAACAAATTCAGGATGCAGCTGCAATGTGGGCAGAGGAACACGGAATAGTAGAATACAGAACACAAGGATGGTGTTTAATATACAACGTTTCATATCCAGCTTACTTAGCAGAACCAAGAAGAACATATCAATTTAAGGTAGATTTACATACAGGTAAAACAATAGAGAGTAAGAAACTTAAAAGATATGACCCTAAAGGAGTATATAATAGACACTAATAAATGAGGAGTGTGAGTAATTGTGTGGCATAATAAACCAGTATGGATAAGTAGAACAGAAATAGATAAAAATAAAAGTTTTTATGAAAAATATAATATATCATATAATAAATGGATATATACTAATGAGTTTTTAATTGAGAATTATAAAATGGGATTTTTGGTATTCGTGGACAAAAATCTAGATATACAATTAGGATGCATGAAGATAAAAGATTTAGGAGTATGCATTAAGACAAAATATAGCGATAAAATAGAATTCATAAACTATATAGATAATATTATAGATATAACAACAAATACTAAATTTAGAATTGATGCAATATATAATAATATGGGTGTTAATAATAAATCATTTATTAACATTATAAATGGACCTTTTCCTTACAAAAGGGTGTCAGAAGACTATAAAGATTTGATAGTAAACTACTCTTATGCATTAGATAAAATGATTAATCAAGCAATTAAATTTAAGGATGAAATACAAAAGCAAAAAATAGTTCATGAGACATGCGAGAATGATTATTATAGCTCAAAAAATAGTGTGGTAGTAAGATTTGGAAACAAAGGCATATATGGATTAAAATTTTATACTGCTTATATAGAATTAGATAAATTTTTTAAGAATGGTACCGAGAAAACAATAATTGTTAAAAAAGATTCTTTAAATGACTTAATAGATTTATTAGATAAATATTTAGCCATTTATGGTTTTAGGTTTAGAGATAACCTAGAGTTAATACTGGATGATTGTGGGTTGTTGTTAAGGGATTCTGATATATTAAAACTACTACTATTATTAACTGATAATATAGATATTAAAAGAACTAACTCTTATGTCACAAAAACTATACCATTTAAAAATCTAAAATTACCTATAAAAATAGATTTAATTAAACTAAATACAGAATTAAATAAAATAATATGTGGAGAGACTACAGTTTGCACACTACCTTCTAAATTAAGAAGGTATCCTTTTTTAAAGGATGTGCCTTATATTGGAGATAGAGCAAAAGCTATTTCTGACGGGGACTCCTTGAGAGTACACATTTATTTAAAATCTACTTATTTTAATAATAAGGAAGATTTAGTAGATGCAATTAGAAGAGATATTAAAAATATAATAAAAGAGTGTTTTAGAGCTATAAACAGTGGATACATTGTAGTATATGGAGAAATAGCACCCTTAAATATGTATAATGTACAGTCTTATAAGATACTTAATGGTACTGAGCTAATTATAACACTTAAATTAAAGATTAGCAGCTATACAATAGAAAAAGATGCATTAGATTTACTAGATGAACAAAATAAACAACTTAAGCCTAAAAGTAATAAAGGTTAGACTTGAAGGTTGAGGATGGTTTTCAAAATAAGCCCTAAAAATTGTTAAAAACAAAGCATATAATGAAAGACATAAGGGAAATTATAAAAACCAAAAACAAACATTTAAGTAGATGGGGGAAATCAATATGATACAAGCAAAATGTATAGAAAAATTCAGAGATAAAAATAATAAAATAGTAGGATACAGATTAATAGATTTAAACAGTAAAACACAGGATTTCACACCAGAAACATTAAAAAATGCAATAAATAATAAGAAAATACATGTTGTTAATTTGACATTAACATCTGATGGTAGATTAATAACTACAGCAGATAAAGGGTTACCTTATAAAGCTAAGCCAATCAAAATGGTTGAACAATCAAAGCAAAATACTGGAAATATTATAGTGAGTGATTTAGCTAAAGCCTTTACATTATTAGAATGGTCTTATGTAGATATGGGTGATGCTTTTAAAGATTCAGTTGAATATCTATGTGATGCAGCTGGAATGGAAACTGACATTTGGAGTATGAATGATAAAAAAGACTTAACAGTTGAATTAAATAAAGCACATCAAATTTTATTAAATGAAAATCCAAGTTTATTAGCTAATAGACTTAAACATTTACTTACAGAAGAAGGAGAATATTATAGTAATCAAATTAAAGATTACATGTACAGTGAAGGTGTAAGTAAACTAAGTGATTCTAAGATGTACAAAGCAGTATATTTAATATACAAATCATTTAAAGACTCTGACAAAAAGTTAGCTAAAATTATCAAAGAAGAATTATTAGATGACATGAAACAAAATGGAATAGCATCTATTAGATTAGGTTATGGTATAGGACACGAATATTATAGATATCTAGATGGAAAATTATTCGGAACAATTAGTAATGATGTATTTACAGTAGGTCATGCAATAACGTCATCAGATATTAAGGAGCATAAAGAATATAAAGGATATAGCTACGTATTTCATAAGGATATAAATAAGTGTGGAAAACCTACAATATCTATAGCTGCATTATTTAAAAATGCTGAGGCAGGTAAAGTTCAGGTTGATTTAAAAATTGAAAGACACGGATACTTAAATGAGAGACAAAACTGTGTTGGAATAAGAGGATACATACTGGATGTTGAAACAATCATATTAAATATTGATACACCAAATGAAATAAACTCAAAAACAATAGCAAAGAAATTCAATGAGTTGGCTCCTAAATTATATGACTTAGCTGATATACATCAATCATTATATTCTAACTTAGGGTACAACAAATCATTAGAAAAAGTGCAGATAGAAGATTTAAACTCACATGGTAGATTACCAGGTAAAGAGTTAGTAAGCTTAGCTATTAGCAGATGGACAACAATAAGAGGAGAAAAAACACCTGCTAAAATAGATATGATGGATTATCAGAGTGATACATCATTTAGGATAATATATGGTAACAACATAAGTGATAATGGAAACGATAGAAGATTATATATTAAATATAATGGCAAAGAAATTACTTTGAAAGTACTAGATGGTAATGATATAAATAAAGTTATTATAGAAGAAAATGCACAAGCAACAGGTAGTATAGTAGATAATAGCAGTATTTTATCAGAAGTAATATGTAAAGCATTAATATCAGCAAATGTAAGAAGAATATAATAAAGGAGACTTAAATATGGGTATAACTAATTTTGAAAGTAACATACTTACCATGATTCATCTAATGAAATATCATAGTGATGGAGAAGTATTAATAAAGAGAATCAATACTGGTAGTTATATTTATTACATTATGGCTAATCATACAAACGGGGTATTAAAATATAGTGTACACAAAACAAGAGTAAATGGACAGGCTATAGGTACCATAAATGTTAATAAAATATCAATATTTGGAATGGAATATGACAATAGTAAAGGAAGCTTACCTGATAGTGTAACAATAGAAATAATGACTTTTCATAAAGAGTTGATGAGAAGAACTGGAAATTATAAGTAACACTAAGATAAAAGGAGGAATAACAAATGTTTACTATAGAGTATGAAAAATATGGG
>JAGALE010000278.1 GCA_017625335.1 Lachnospiraceae bacterium | reverse complement strand
TACTTTGTAAAATCTACTATTACTATTTCCGGCTTATTATTCACTCGTATTTTCATAGAATGAGCTCCTAATCCACCTGATAAAATAAGAGTTGATTTATTTAATTCAAATAAACCATAATCATATTTTGGAAAAATTCTTAATCTAGGAGATATAACTCCACCTAGCAATGGCAATCTTAATAATCCTCCATGATTATGTCCACTTAAAACCAGATCAGCTCCCCAGCTACTGTATTCTTCAAAATAGTCAGGGTTATGTGCAATAAGCAGATTAAATTCATTTGAAACTGTTTTATCTAATAATTTCTCTAATACATTTTGTTCAAGCTTTTTTTTCACTATTCTCTTATAATAACCATCAGTTAAGTGTAAGCCATATATGTTTATGGAGCTATTACCAATTGTAAGCTTTATTTTTTTGTTATCTAAAAAATAGATATTATCATTAATAGTTGATAGCATATATTTTTCATATTCAAGCCATTCTTTATTTTTACGAATCATATATCCCATTTCGTGATTACCCGGGGCATAATAAACATCAGAATAATTAGATATGTCTTTAATTAAATCTATGGATCTAATATTTGCCATTTTATTCTTATCACCATAGGTTATAATGTCACCAGCTACAAATACACCATTGGGCTTTTCTTGTTTAATTGTTTTGATAATTATATCCTCGTTATACAGACAATTATGAAGATCTGATAACAGAAGGATTTTGTATCCATTAAATTCCTTTGGGAGCTTTGTATTAGAATAAGTATAGTTAGTAATTCGAATTCTTCTAATTTCAATTATACTTTCCACTATAACAAATAGCAAAAACAAAGCAGCAATAAAGAGTAAAATATATAATACTTTCATTTGTATTTCCTCTCAATAAAACATTGTACAATTATATTTGTTTAAACAAAAGCATTACCTATTCTATCACAAAATATTTATTACATAAATCCCCTAAGGACAAAGAATAGGTTTTTTTTGATATATTTTCAATGGATATTATAGGAATTTTAGATAATATCTCTTTATCCGTATAATATACAACATAGCCAACCGTTTCTCCTGATTTTATAGGAGCTTTTAATGAGCTTGATATTTCAAGCTTTTTCTTTATATTATCAGGGCTTTCATTAAAGATTGAAAATGTATGTTCCTTTATTGCTTCAATCATAAGATATTCCTTTGTTCCGCCTTTTATTTTTATTTTATCTAAATTCCCAAGTACATCCTGGTCTTTATATTGTTCGCATTTTGAAAATCCGTAATCAAGTAGCTTAGCAACCTCGCTATTTCTTGTTTCTTTTGTGTCTGCTCCCATAATCACAGCAATTAGAGTAATATCATCTCTTGTAGCGGTTCCACTCATACAATAACCAGCCTCACTAGTATATCCTGTTTTAAGACCATTTGCTCCTGTGTACTGTCTTAAAAATTTATTCGTGTTAGCAAGATCAAATCTTTGCTCTCCCTTGTTGGTTTTATGTATTATATGATCCATCCATATAGTTGAGATTTCAAAAATCTCAGGATGTTTTGTAATGAGTTCTCTTGACATAATACCAATATCTAAAGCACAGGTATAATGATTTGGTGAATCTAAACCACAGGCATTTTCAAAATTAGTATTATTCATTCCAAGCTCTTTGGCTTTATTGTTCATTAACTTAACAAACTCATCTTCTGAACCGGCTATATGCTCTCCCATGGCAACAGCTGCATCATTACCTGATGAAATCTGAATACATTTTATAATATCGTAAACTGTTTGTGTTTCACCTGCCTCAAAAAAGCATTGAGAACCTCCCATTGATGACGCATGTTCTGAAATTGTGATTGTATCCTCATAATTCATCTTTCCTGCTTTTATGGCATCATAGCAGAGTAAAACTGTCATTATTTTAGTAACTGATGCAGGCTTTAGCTCCTCTGTTTCATTTTTACTATATAGTATTTTTCCTGATTTAGCCTCAATCAGAATAGCCGATTTGGATGTAATACCTAAATCAACCGTATTATTTGAAGCTACATCAGATGTATTCTGGTAATTAGGATGTATTGAAGAATTTATCTTTGTTGCAGCCTGCCATGGAAATGATACAAAATTCATAACCATTGATAATGAAATAATTATACTTATGAGTTTATTCATAGTTATTCCTAAATTACTTTTTTATATATTATATTATTTAATTTTCAAAAAAATGTATATTTATTATTGACTTTGTCACTTTACACTGCTAAACTGTAAAGCATCGAAACACATATTATAAGGAGACTGAAATTATGAGCATTAAATTTATTCAAAAGCTTCCTAGCGAGGAGGAGCTAAAAAGCCAAATTCCTTTAAGTGAGGATTTAAAAGAAATTAAAGAAAAACGTGATACAGATATTAAAAAGGTTTTTACAGGTGAGTCAGATAAATTTATATTTGTTATTGGACCATGTTCTGCTGATAGCGAAGAGCCTGTAATGGATTACATTCATAGATTGGCTGATATTCAGGAGCAGGTAAAGGATAAAATATTAATTATTCCAAGAATATATACAGGAAAGCCAAGAACAACAGGTGCAGGTTACAAAGGAATGGTTCATCAGCCTGATCCTAACAAGCAGACTGATATGGCTGAGGGTTTAATTGCAATTAGAAAGCTTCATCTTAGAGCTATTGCCGAAACAGGTATGGCTGCTGCTGATGAGATGCTTTATGCTGAAAACACAAGATACGTAGATGATTTAATTGCATATCATGCTGTTGGTGCACGTAGTGTTGAAGATCAGATGCATCGACTTACAGCTAGTGGTATTGATGTTCCAGTAGGAATGAAAAATCCTACTAGTGGTGATTATACAGTTATGCTTAACTCCTGTCTTGCAGGTCAAACTTCACATATGTTCAGTTACAAGGGCTATCAGGTTGAAACCTCTGGTAATCCATATACACATTGTATATTAAGAGGTGGACTTGATAAATACGGCAAATCAATGTCTAATTATCACTATGATGATTTAGTAAGACTAGTTGAGGAATATGACAAGTTTAATATAATAAACCCTGCCTGCATAGTAGATGCTAACCATAATAATTCAGGAAAGAAATGGGCAGAACAGCCTCGTATCGTAAAAGAGGTACTCCACTCCTGCCGTCACAATGATGATATTAAAAAGCTAGTTAAGGGTGTTATGGTAGAAAGCTATATTGAAGATGGTAATCAGGCAATCGGTGATGGCGTATATGGAAAATCAATCACTGACCCATGTCTTGGTTGGGAAAAAACTAAAAATCTACTTTTAGAGGTGGCAGATTTATTATAGTTGCATATAATGAATAAAATGCAATAATAAGGATGTCAATTATGTGTGGAATAGCTGGTTTTTACAATCCTAATGT
>JAGALE010000277.1 GCA_017625335.1 Lachnospiraceae bacterium | reverse complement strand
ATCTTCTCTGTAGCCTGGTAATGGTAGATGATAGTCTTATTGCTAAGCTTCTTGAGAATATGGAGATTAATGTAGACGCATTTAAAAGAGAGTGCGAGAAGCTGGTTGCATACAGACCAAAGGTGTCTGGTGGAAAGCTTTTTACTAGCCCTGATTTTTCTAAAGCCTTGATACAGGCTGAGAAGGAAGCTAAACAGATGGGAGATTCCTATGTATCTGTGGAGCATCTTTTCTTGGGAGTTTTAGAGAAGATGAATAAGGCAGTAAAAGGTCTTATTATGGGTTATGGAATTAATAGAAATAAATTCCTTCAGGTGTTAGCAGCAGTTAGAGGGACTAAGAGAGTTGAAAGTGATAATCCTGAGGCGACATATGATAGCTTGAATAAATATGGCTATAATCTTGTGGAGAGAGCAAGAGAGCAAAAGTTAGATCCTGTTATAGGTAGAGATAATGAGATTAGAAATATTATAAGAATATTATCTAGAAAGACTAAGAATAACCCTGTTCTTATCGGTGAACCAGGAGTTGGTAAAACTGCAGCTATAGAAGGCTTAGCTCAGAGAATAGTTAGAGGTGATGTGCCGGATTCTCTTAAGGATAAGGAGATATTCGCTCTTGATATGGGTGCTATGCTGGCAGGTGCCAAGTATAGAGGTGAGTTTGAGGAAAGACTTAAGGCTGTACTTGATGAGGTTAAAAACTCAGATGGAAACATTATTCTTTTTATTGATGAGCTTCATACTATAGTGGGGGCTGGAAAATCTGATGGAGCTATGGATGCAGGTAATATGCTTAAGCCTCTTCTTGCTAGAGGTGAGCTTCATTGTATAGGAGCTACCACCTTAGATGAATATAGAAAATATATTGAAAAGGATGCAGCGTTAGAGAGAAGATTTCAGCCGGTTCTTGTTAATGAGCCAACTGTGGAGGACACAATCTCAATATTAAGAGGTATCAAGAACAGATACGAGGTGTTCCATGGAGTTAAGATTAATGATGGGGCTTTGGTTAGTGCGGCAACGCTTTCGAATAGATATATTACAGATAGATTTCTTCCTGACAAAGCCATAGACTTAGTGGATGAGGCTTGTGCTATGATTAAGACAGAGCTAGATTCTATGCCTGCAGAGTTAGATGAGATATCTAGAAGAATTATGCAGTTAGAGATAGAAGAGGCGGCTCTTAAGAATGAGGATGATAAGCTTAGCCAGGATAGGCTTGCTACTCTTAGAGAAGAGCTTTTAGAACTTAAGGAAAAGTCAAAGCAGATGAAGGCTGTTTGGGAGAATGAGAAGGCTGGCGTTGAGAAGGTTAGAAAGCTTAGAGAAGAGCTGGAGATACTAGATAATGAGATTCAGATAGCAGAGAGAGCATATAATCTAGAGAAGGCAGCTGAGCTTAAGTATGGCAGACTTCCGCAGATTAAGAAGGAATTAGAGGATTTAGAGGCAAGTGATGCAGTTAAGCAGAAGAACCTGGTTCATGAATGTGTGACTGATGAAGAGATTGCCAAGATTATATCTAAGTGGACCGGAATTCCTGTATCAAAGCTTACTGAAAGTGAGAGAAATAAAACTCTTAACTTAGCTGATGAACTTCATAAGAGAGTTATCGGTCAGAATGAGGCAGTAGATCTTGTGAGTGACGCCATAGTTCGTTCAAAGGCGGGTATTAAGGATCCGACTAAGCCGATAGGAAGCTTTTTGTTCCTTGGACCTACAGGAGTTGGTAAGACAGAGCTTGCTAAAACCCTTGCTGAAGCTTTATTCGATAATGAGGCAAATATGGTTCGTATCGATATGAGTGAGTATATGGAGAAGCATAGTGTGGCAAGACTTATTGGAGCTCCTCCTGGATATGTGGGTTATGATGAAGGTGGTCAGCTTACAGAAGCAGTCAGAAGAAAGCCTTACTCAGTGGTGCTTTTTGATGAAATTGAAAAGGCACACCCAGATGTGTTCAATGTATTACTTCAGGTATTAGATGACGGTAGAATTACAGATTCTAAGGGAAAGACTGTAGACTTTAAGAATACCATTCTTATAATGACATCTAATATAGGTTCGGAATATCTTCTCTCAGGTATAGATGCTTCAGGAGAGATAACAGCTGATTGTCAGGATAAGGTTATGGGAATGCTAAGACAGCATTTTAGACCTGAGTTCTTAAATCGTTTAGATGAGACCATTATGTTTAAACCACTTGATAAGAATGCAATCTCAGATATAGTAAAGCTTTTATTGGTAGATTTAAATAAGAGAATTCAGGATAAGGAGCTTAGCCTTGAGATTACAGAGAAGGCTATGGAGCACATTATAGAGTCAGGCTATGATCCATACTATGGAGCAAGACCACTTAAGAGATACCTTCAGAAGAATGTGGAGACCTTGGTGGCTAGAAGAATTCTTCAAGATGTACTTCGTGCTGGAGATGTGATGACCATAGATTTTGATGGTGATAAATTGTATATTAGATAACAAAGAATTATAATACAATAAAAAATATTTTAAGGATTATAAAGAATAACAACAAATGGACTGTATGGGAAAATATTATTCCACATACAGTCCATTTGATTTTTGTAAAATGAAAATCCAATTTCATTTATACGCAATATATGCTTTTTTATACGCAAATTATTCCATCTATAGAATAATATGTTATATTATAGTTGGTGTAATGGCTTTAAAACAGAAACATATTTTTATCAAAAGAGGTATTAGACATGAAGAAAATTGCTGTAATAGCGTTATCGATATTAACCCTAATTATAATTGGAATTTTTATAATAACTAACAAATATTTAAAGGAAGAGTCAGAGGTGGCTCAAACAAAGATAGGAATTATATATAACGGTGAAGTGGATGATAAGGGTTGGGGACAGTCTCACTATGAAGGAATCAACGAGAGTGCCATAGCCTTGGATTTAAAAATAATGTATAAGGAAAATGTTCCATATGACCAAAGCTGTGCTGAAACTATGGAAGGAATGATAGAAGATGGATGTCAGGTTATCATCTGTAATTCCTTTGATTATGGAGATTGGATAGTAAAGGTGGCTGAGAAACACCCAGATGTGGTATTTTTACATGCTACAGGTACAGAAACCGGTGATAATATTACAACCTATTTTGGTAGAATATATCAGATGAGATATTTGAGTGGAATTGTGGCAGGCATGCAGACGGAGACGGATCACATAGGTTATGTAGCTGCATTTCCTATATCGGAGGTTAACAGAGGTATAAATGCATTTACAATAGGAGTTAAATCAGTTAATCCTGATGCAACAGTTCATGTAATATGGTCTGAATCTTGGACTGATTATGATTTGAATAAATTGGGTGCGGAAACTCTAATTGCTGAATGCGGCGTGGACATAATTGCCATGCATTGTGATAGTGTGGCTCCGCTTGATGTGGCAGAGGAAAAGGGAGTTTGGTCCATAGGGTATAATATGGATAATAGTGAACTGTATCCAAATAGCTTTCTTACAGCACCGGTGTGGAATTGGGCAACCTTCTACACACCACAGATAGAGAAGATTATTCAGGGAAGGTATTATTCGGGGAATTATTGGCAGGGCTCAGAGACGGGGTTAATTAAGCTTGCTCCACTGACAGCCAATGTCAAGCCAGGTATTTCTTCTGTTGTGGCAGAGAAAAAGGCTATGCTTGATGCAGGAACCTATGATGTGTTCTATGGCCCTGTAACAGATAACGAAGGAAATGTAAGAATTTTAGAGGGTGAAAATATGCCTGATGGACTAATGCTTAATGGTTTTGACTGGTATGTGGAGGGCGTGAAAATATATGAAGAATAAGAAAATAAGATATACATTACTGATATTGGCAGCAGTTATTTTTGTAGTCATATTAGTTATAATACTCACCTTTAAGGGAAGAGTAAAAAAAGGAGCTTCGGATACTATCAAGGTTGGGTTTGTTATGTCTGGTTCTACAGATGAGAAGGGATGGAATGGACTTCATTATGAAGGAATAAAAATAGCTTGTGACCAGCTTGATGTAGAACTTATTATAAAGGAAAACGTAGAGGAAAGTAGCGGTCAGTGTGAGATAGCTATAAGAGAACTGGCAGAAGAGAAAGTGGATATTATTATATTATCCAGCTATGGATATGCTGCAGAGGTTAAGGATGTGGTGAAGGAATATCCAAATATAACATTTTACTCAGAGTCCTTTGATTACTATGGAGATAATTTGAATTGTTATTTTGCCAGAATATATCAGGCAAGATATCTGTCTGGGATTATAGCAGGTCATATGTCTGAGACAGGTGTTGTGGGCTATGTAGCTGCTATGCCAAATAGTGAAGTTAATAGGGGAATTAATGCATTTACTCTAGGTGTAAAGCGTGCCAATCCTAATGCCAGGGTGGTAGTGGCATGGAGCAACTCTTGGGATGATGCGGATAAAGAAAAGCAACTAGCCAAGGTACTTATAGGTGAAGAAAATGTTGATGTGTTGGCATATCATCAAAATCAGCCTAATGTAATAGAGGTTGCTGAAGCTGCGGGGATATACTCCATAGGCTATCATGAAAATTATGGTGGGGCAAGTGAGAAATTTCTTACAACAGTTGAATCTAAATGGGATATAACCTATAAAGAGCTGTTATCGGATTATGTTCGTGGTAAGTCTGATGTGGTAAATACATATTGGTTTGGTTTGGATAAGAATGCTATAGGACTAACGGATATTTCTCCTGTTGTTACAGAAGATATAATAGCTGATGTGGAGAATGCAAAGAATGAAATAGCTTCAGGGGACAAAATATTCTCTGGTGTCATATATGATAATCAGGGACAGCTACGTTGCGATGAGGATGAGATAATTAGTGACCAGGTGCTTATGAATAATATGGACTGGTATGTAGAGGGCGTATACATATATGAAGAATAGAAAAAGGTTTATAAATTTTAGAACAGTACTAAGTGTGATTGCGCTGCTTGGTGTAATGGTTGTTGTAGGAAGCCTGCTTGGTATGAAGCTTAATCAGGTTCTAATAGAACATATGGAAAAACAAGTAACAGAGCAGTCTAAGCTTTTGTCAGAACAGATTGAACAGGTTATAGAAATTCAGTTTGTACAGCTTAATAATATAGCTGGTGCTGTAGAAAAAAATGAGAAAAATCCTGAAGAGGTTTTAGATACTGTTATGCAGGAACGAGAAGGAGTTTCTGTAGGAGTGCTGAAGCTTGATGGAAGTGTGTTAATGGGAATGCCACTAGACATTACAAAGTATGATGGCGTAAAAAGCTCCTTTAGAGGAGAAGAAGCTGTGTCATATGTTGCAGGAGAAGGTATGACCTTTTCTGTTCCTATATATCGCGGTGAAAATATCAAGTATGTATTATACAAAAAATATGACGATGATGTTTTGGCTGATACCTTCGGCAGGGATTGCTATGATGGTGAAGGTCATGTGCTTTGGGCTAATAAGAATTTTGAAATTGTAATTCCTTTTGTGGATGCATCCTATGGTGGAGAGTTACTTCAAAAGGATGAGGTACAGGATGGCTTCAAAGCTATAAAGAATAAAATGGAGCTGACCACAGCTGCTAGTACATTTGTAAAATGTGATAATGGAAGATTTTTTATCTTCGTATCAGAGGTAGAAAATTATGGGGTGTACACTGTGGGTGTAATTCCTGAGAATGCCCTATCAGATGGAATAACATATATAACAACTTTGGTGCTTTGGGTATTTGGATTACTTCTGTTGTTGTTTGTAATTATAACAATATATATGTTCATAGCTTCAGAAAAAGCAAAGGAAAGTGATGAGCTTAGAGAAGCCAAGGAGGAGGCTGAGAATGCTAACAAAGCAAAGAGTCAGTTCTTAGCTAATATGTCCCATGAGATAAGAACGCCTATACACGGAATTATGGGTATGAATGAAATGGTTTTAAGAGAATCGCAGGATGACAATATTCGAGGATATGCCAAAAATATCAAACATGCTAGCGAAAACCTTTTGGAAATAATCAATGGAATATTGGACTTCTCTAAGATTGAGGCTGGTAGAATTGAGATAGAGGAGGGTGCCTATTCAGTGAGAGGACTACTCAATGATGTGGCGAATATGGTAGCCCCTATTGCAAGCAAAAAAGGCTTGGCCTTTGAGGTGAATGTTGACGAGAATCTACCGGCTGAGTTATACGGTGATGTGGGTAAAATCAGACAGGTTATGGTTAATCTTCTTAATAATGCGGTGAAATATACCGAGGAAGGAAAGGTAACACTCATAGTAAGGGGAAACCTGGTAAATGATAACATAAATCTTAAGATAAGGATAAAGGATACAGGAATAGGTATTAAAGAAGAAAATATAGATAAGCTTTTTGCAGATTTTGAAAGGGTTGATACTGAAAAGAATCGCGATATAGAAGGAACTGGACTTGGACTTGCCATAGTAAACAGATTAGTTCAGTATATGGGAGGAAAGATTAAGGTAACTAGTGAATATGGAAAAGGTTCTACATTTTCAGTATGTGTACCACAGAAAATAATTGACAAAAAGACTATAGGAGATTATAAGCTTGAACCTGAAGCTAATGAAATAAGAGAAGATGGAGTACGTACTTCCGGTTTTGTTGCTCCGACAGCTAAGATTCTTGTAGTGGATGACCACGAGATGAATCTTTTAGTGTTAAAGAGTCTTCTTAAGGAATGTAAGGCACAGGTTACTACCTGTGGAAGTGGTAAGGAGTGTATCGAGCTTATGATTAAAAACTCCTACGATATTGTTTTCTTGGATCATATGATGCCAGAAATGAATGGTATAGAAACCCTAGAGCAGCTTATTAAGAAGAATCTTAAGAGAGATAGTAAGGTGGTTGCTCTTACTGCCAATGCAATAGTTGGAGTTAAGGAAATGTACCTGTCAAAGGGCTTTGATGATTACCTGAGTAAGCCTATAGATACTAGAAAGCTAGAACAGCTATTGTTAAGATTTGTTCCGGAATCAAAGCTTAAGGAGATGGATGCTCCTGTAGCTTCAAAAAGGGCAGGAAAATCCACAACAAAGGATTCTTCCTTAGAACAACAAGGAGAAGCTTTTGATGAGCGACAGGCTGATAATTCTACAAGATATATTGATCAGAAAATAGGTCTTAGATATAGCTCTGAGAGTAAAGATATGTACAAATCCTTCTTGCAGATATATTGTGACTTTGCAGAAGATAAGATCGATAAGCTGAATAATACTTACGAGTGCAAGCAGTGGGAGGATTATGTGACATATGTTCACTCTGTCAAATCTACATCCCTTAATATAGGTGGAGAAAAGCTCTCTAAGCTGGCAGCGGATATAGAGGAACAGGGTATGAAGTATTTAGCTGGAGATGAGTCTAAATTAGAATACCTTATTAGTTCATATAAGGATCTTATGGAACTGTATCATGCAACCCATGAAGAGGCCTTGGAAATAATAGATACTATGTAATTGATAAAGACTCAAAAAGAAAAAATTGCGATTTTGTGCGCAAAAAAGGAAGTACTTATGAAAAGTGTAAATAAAAAAATGTATTTATTAACAATAATCCTTGTGGTGGTCGCATTATTTGTAACAGGTAAAAACATGCTTGTATCAGCGGGGGTTTCAGTGCTACTTGTGGTGTGCTTTTATATAACCTATGCTAAGACTAATGAGTCGGTTCGTCTGGAGCAGGAAACCAATGAAAAGGTTGAGGATATGAACCGTAAGATAATTCAGGCATTAGCAAGAACCATAGATGCAAAAGACAGGTATACCAATGGTCATTCCCTTCGTGTGGCAGAGTATTCCAAGGAGATAGCTAGAAGAATGGGAAAATCTGAAAAGGAGCAGGATACCATATACTATGCAGGATTACTTCATGATGTAGGTAAAATTAGAATTCCGGTAGAGGTAATCAATAATCCGGGAGCTCTTAGTGATGAGGAGTTTGAACAGATTAAGATTCATCCAGTAACAAGCTACCATATTCTAAAGGATATATTTGATGATCATAACATAAAAAATGGAGCCAAATTTCATCATGAAAGATATGATGGAACCGGATATCCAAATGGGTTGAAAGGTGAAAATATTCCTGAGGTTGCCAGGATAATAGGAGTAGCTGATGCCTATGATGCTATGGCTAGTAATAGAAGCTATAGAAAATATCTGCCGCAATCAGTAATAAGAAATGAAATCAAAACTGGTAAGGGTACTCAATTTGATCCGGAAATTGCAAATATAATGCTTGATATGATAGATGAGGATGAGGGATATACATTAAGAGAAGTGAAAAGTTTACAGAAAAAGATACTTATAGTAGATGATGAACCAATGAATATTAAGATGGTAGAGGTTATTCTAAAGGATACACCTATGTAT
>JAGALE010000276.1 GCA_017625335.1 Lachnospiraceae bacterium | reverse complement strand
GGTCACCGTCAATAAAACCAGAAGAGATATTGCTTCATATGGTAAACGGTAGCGAATCAGATGAAGGTACAATCAAAGGATATAAAATAAGAATTTAATAAAATATATAGTATGATTGATAAAATAGGTATGCATAATTATGTATACCTATTTTTTATGCTTACTAATATGTTAAGTATAATAAAAATTAATTAATTTGCGGTGTAAAATTTTTATTTTTGCATATTTGATGAACATAATTTGATAGTATGAAAAATGTGAAATTGAAACGGGCGTAAAAATAGGCCTATTGATATAATAATTAGTTTTTATTATTAATAAATATGTATTTTAAAAATCATTATGTAAAATGTAGGAGGCAAGAAAAATGGATTTTGTAGCAGTAGATTTAGGTGCATCAGGTTCAAGATATGTAACTGACTGTGGTCAGATTTCAGTACTATCTAATAACATGGTTGTATTACCTAATAACGAATTATCCAGCATTACACCTGATGCAACTGATATTGAAAGTTGTTTAGAGGTGCAGATTGTTAAGGAAACTGGAGCAGAATGTAATCACTTCCCTGCAAATGTACTCATTGGCATTATGGCAGATAGATTAGGTGGAGCATTACTTAGACCTAATTCAATGGCAGCTAAACATCAGCAGAAAGTTAATTACATTTCAACAATTGTGAGTTGCGCATTAGCTAGACTTAAGTATGGTGTAGAAGAGGCATTTGATTTGTACTTAGCAGTACCTCCTATTCAGATTGAAGATGCTCGTGAAGTATTCGGTAAATCATTAGTTGGTACATACTTAGTTAAGTTCCCTAAATATATGGGCGGAACTGAGGTTAGGTTAACAATTAATGATAGTATTAGTATTTCTGAAGAGGCATTCATGGCAATCACGTCATTCTTCTTCAATATGAATGGTACAGTTAAAGAATCTGCTAAGCAGTATATGTCTGGTAATGTTACAGTATTATCACTTGATATTGGAGCATCTACTTCTGATATTTCTATTATTAGAAATGGAAGATATCTTAATAAGTCTGGTATGACATATCAATATGGTGGAAATATTGCACGTTCTGCACTTATTGATGCAATCAGACGTAAATATACAATTGAATTACCTGTAGAAGATGCTGAAAGAGTAATGGCAGAAGGTAGATTGCAGCTTGGCAACAAGTATGTAGATATCAGTGAGGAAGTATCAAGTGCAAAGAGAGCGTTAGCTAAGCAGTTAGCAGTTTGTATGCAAGATTACTTCGGTAAGATTCAGATTCCACCTACATCTATCAATGCTATTATAGTATCTGGTGGTGGCTCGTTACAAGGTCAGTACATCAGTGAAGATGGTGAGGTAGTTAATACATCTGAACCTATGAGTTTCTTTGTGACAGAAGAATACAGACAGTGGTCTCAGTATACAGATGTAGTACCTTATGGGGATGAAGCTAGATTCGCTAATATTAAAGGTTTATATATCAAAGCTAAGATGGACCAGGTTAAAAGAAATAAGGAGCAGTTGATGAGTCAGGCAGCACAGCCTATAGTTCAGCCTGTAGCACAATCAGTTGCACAGCCTGTAGTTCAGTCAGTTCAACCTCAGCCTGTAGTTCAGTCTACAGTTCAAGCAGTACAGCCTCAGCCTGTAGTACAGACTAATGTACAGCCTGTAGTACAGCCTGCACCTCAGGTAAGTGCAGAACAACCTGCGGCTCAGACAATTCAGACACAGTAGTGTCTTTTATATTAAAGTAACTGGGGCAAACAGTCCCAGTTACTTTTGCTTGGAGGTATACTGAAGTGACTAGCGAATCAAACAAGATAATCGTAAAAGTTGGTAAAAAATCAAACATTAAGCTAAGTAATAGTAAAGTATTTAGAGCAATTACATCACAGGAATTAGTTAAGACAGCCAGAAAACATGATGACTGTCGTATTGTTGTGATTGAAAATATATCTACAGAAGAACAGAAAGACATCAAAGAGTTTGCATTAGAGTTTAAGAATAAGAATGAGAACAATAGTGTATTATTTTTTATACCTGATAATGATGATATAACATCAGGTATAGCAGATGAACTTGACTACAACATCTATTTAACATTAGGTGATTTATATAAAGCTATATATGATTTGTACGGAATAAATGTTAGTACATTTTTAAGTGATAAGAAGAAATTTAATTCGTTAGAACTACAAGAATCAATGCCGGATGGCATGACAGATATTTTTGGTGGACTTGACGAAGCATTGGAAGATGATATGGATAAAGATATAGCCAATGTTGAAATTAAAGAGGACATCAAAGTAGAAGAATCTACAGCGGTAGAAGAAATTGTACTAGAAGAACCTGTGATAGATGAATCAAAGGTAATTGAAACTTCAGTAGAAGTAGTTACTACTACAATTGACAATGTAGTACAGAAACCCAAATTAGAAAAAGTAGAAACAGAAACAAAAGTAGAAGAACAGATAAATGTAAATATTGAAACAAAGGTAGAAGAAACTACCAACATAGATACAAGTATAGAAAATACACCAGTTATTCAAACTGAGGGTATAAGTGAAGAAGCAAGTGACATTATTGATAAGTTAAAAATGCAGTTAAACGATTGCAAATACGACTATAATGTGTTATTAAAAGATATGAAATCAGCTAATTCACGTATAATTGAATTAGAAGAACTTATAAGAGTATTAAAAGATGAAAAGAATGAGATAGTAAACAGATTCAATTGTCTAGTAGATACACAGACAATTTTAGAGGACCCTATTTCATTAGTGGATTATGAAAAATTAAAAGCTACTATAGAAGAATTAGAATCGAAGATAAAAGAGCTTAATTCAGCTATTGAAAATTATAAGAACATTATATCTGATAAGAATGAAGAAATTACAGGTTTGGAGAACAAACTGGACAAGTCTGATGCACATTCTAATGAACTTAAACAATCCTTGGATGTATTAAATTCACAGATAGAATCTGGAGAAATACATGAAAAGGTTATAGAAGAGTACAGTGGTAAGCTTACTGAAATAACACTTGAGAGAGATAAAATACAATCAGAACTGGATGTTATTACTCATAATTTAGGAATATCAGAACAGAAGCTCAGCTTAGAAACATCTAATAGATTATTAATTGTTGAGATATTAAAATCAGCTTTTACTAAGATTAAAGATATTAGTGATAAATTAGAAATAGAAGAAAAATTAAAAGAAGAACATGTAAATAAAATAAATAATCTAGAGAAGAGTGTAAGTGAATACAAGTCTAAAGAGAAAGAGCAGTCAGCTAAAATAATTGAATTGCAAGAAAAAGAAGCTACCATAGATAAGAGAATTGAACTTGCAAATAATTATGCTGAAGCAGAGAAAGCTAAATTACAAACACAGATAAATGAACTAACAACAAAGTTAAATTTAACAAAACAACAGTTAGCTCAGAAAGAATCACAGTACAGTCAGTTAGTAGCTGCTTCTGGTATGGATGCTGGCGGAGCGAATGTATTAGTTGAAACCAACAAAACATTGGAAAATATCAATAAAACATTAAGTGAGCAATTAGCAGCATCAAACTCTGAATTGGAGAGACTTAAAGTTAAAGATAATGAAACTGTTACATCCCTTAAGCAGTATCAGGCACAGTGTAAACAGCTAAGTGATATGCTTAAGAATGTAGCATCATCTGGGGCAGGAGCTGGGGCAGCTGTTGTAAATGCAGACGCATTAATGAAACCAGTTAAATATAATGGACAATCACAGATAATACCAGTATTTGGAAGTGGAAGCTTTGGTATTACAACTACTGCAATGTCATTAGCTTATAAATTATATATGACTTCTAATGTATTATACATAGATTTTGATATTGTAGCTCCTAAGGCAGATGCTTGGTTCAGTAAGAATCCTATGAGAAAGCTTAATAATGGTATGAATACCAATGATAGAAGAATGTCAGCACTTGGAATATTCTATGAAATGGGTATGAATACATTTATGGCTAATGCAGATTACATTATAGAGAAGTGTGATAGAACAAAGGGTGGAGGAATAGACTACTTAAGTGGAGTTTATTACAAAGTAGATAATTTTAAATTACTGACAGCAGACTATACAGCATTGTTTAATTTCTTATCTACAAGGTATCAATATATAATAGTTGATATGGGTAGATTGGGGTCAAGTGATATTAATGACCAGTTAATTAAGATAATATCTGATATAGCATACAGAAATGTTGTAGTTACACCTTGTGATTGGTTCGAAACACGTAATTTTAAAAATAAACTAATAGATTCTAAGATTAAGCTTAATAATGTAGCTTGGTTAGTAAATATGTGTGACACTACTAATTTAGATGAGCGAATTAAATCTAATAT
>JAGALE010000275.1 GCA_017625335.1 Lachnospiraceae bacterium | reverse complement strand
AAGGTACATATACTCCTACGAATCCAGGTGGTTGGCTGGTTAAGAACAGCTATGGAACAAATTATGCCAATGAAGGTTACGTCTGGGTATCTTATGAGGATACTAGCCTAACGGGGGTGAATAGCTACCCTAATGTAGTGTATGCCTATGATTTCGAGGATGTAGATAACTATGATTATAATTATCAGTATGATGGCTCCTGCGGAGTTATGGAGCTTAGCAGTGGAGTAAGATATAGTGAGAAAATTTATGGGGCAAATGTATTTACCATTAAAGGTGGCTCACAATGTTTGGATGCGGTAAGCTTTTATACTACCAATGTTAATATGAAGTACAGCATACAGATATATAAGGTTACAGAGGAAGGGAATCCAATAGGAACAGCACTTCTTGATTCACCTATCGAGGGTACAGAAGCCTATCTTGGATATCACACAGTAAAGCTTAATGAGGGCATCATATTAGAGGATGGAGAAACATTTTCAGTTGTAATTAAGTATACAGATACAAATCCTACAATTAGCGGAGCTACAGTATTTGCTGATATATCGTACTCAAATGATTATATGGAATTCGTAGCAGCATTTGAGGAAGGGCAAAGCTATTATTGTACTGATGGCATTAATTGGAAGGATTGTGCAAATATACAGTATAATGTGGGTACGAACGAAGAGCCTGAGATTTATACCGGATTTAATCTTAGAATAAAGGCATTTACTAACAAAATTCCGGTTGATGGAGTTGTGTTAAGTGGTGGTGGAACTATCGGTGTTGGAGACTCGATGGAAGTGCTTGCATCTATATCACCTAGCTATGCTACTAACCAAAAGGTTTCCTGGGAAAGTAGCAATGAAGCCATTGCAACAGTTGATGAAAAAGGTATAGTGACGGGCGTAAGTGCCGGAGAAACGATTATTACAGCAACAACAGAGGATGGAGGATTTTCAAGCTCCTGTGTAATTAAGGTTATGGATAAGTTTGATGCCCCATCAAAGCCTGTTCTGTCTAAAAGGACAGATAGTAGCATAACAATACAAAAACAAGCAGGTTGTGAGTATTCTATAGATGGTGAGAACTGGCAGGACAGCAATATGTTCACTGACCTTAAGCCGGGAACCGAATACAAGGTGTATGCAAGAATGCTTGGTGATGAGTATTATTACACAAGTGATAAAAGTGAAGCCTTAGTTGTAAAAACCTATAGTAAAATCTCAGGCGTAAGCTTAGATAAAAAAGAGATTACAGTTGTTTTAGGAGAAACTGGTACAGTGCAGCTAAAGGCTGCAGTGACACCTACAGATATAATGGATAACACTGTAAAATGGAGCTCATCAGCAGAGACTGTGGCTACAGTAACAGCGTCTGAGAGTGATAACGCAGTGGGAAATGTTACTGTAAAAGCTATTGGTGAAACAAATATAGTGGCAACGACAAATGGAAATTCAACAAAATCTGCAAGCTGTCATATAACAGTTTACAAGAAACAGGACAAGCCAAGTGCTCCTACACTTACTTCTAAGACACATAATTCTGTAACCTTAGGAAAGGTGTCAGGCTGTGAGTATTCTAAGGATGGAGTTAATTGGCAGAGTAGCAATGTGTTTACAGGACTTTCAGCTGAGACAGCGTATACATTTTTTATGAGAAGAGCTGAGGATAAGGCAAGCTATCTATTGGCAAGCTGGGCAAGTGGAGGACTTACAGTAACCACAGATAAAGAATCGGTGAGTGGCGATACAGGTGGTTTGACCGGTAATACAGGTAGTTCAACAGGTAGTACAGGTGGTTCAACAGGTAATACAGGTGGTTCAACAGGTAGTACAGGTGGTTCAACAGGTAATACAGGCGGAAGCACTAGTGGCTCAACAGGCTCAACCGGCAACTCAGGCGGTGAAGGAACAGCAATACCATTTGTAGCACCTAAGATTAATGTTAATTATCGTACTCATATCCAAACCTACGGTTGGGAAGGTGAAGACGATGACATAAAGACCTGGGAGTCAAATGGCTCAATGTCAGGAACTAGTGGAGAGTCAAAGAGACTTGAGGGTATAAATATAGTGGTTAATCCAGCTACAAATTGTCCTGATCTTGATCTTGGAATTCAGTATACAACACATTGTCAGTCCTATGGATGGTTGCCATGGTCTGCAGATGGAGATATGAATGGAACTTCAGGTGAGTCAAAGCGTCTTGAAGCTATAATGATTCAGCTTACTGGTGAGCACGCAGATTACTATGATGTTTACTACAGAGTACATGCACAGAATTACGGCTGGCTTGGTTGGGCCAAGAATGGAGAGGCAGCAGGTACAGCAGGCTACTCTAAGAGACTTGAAGGAATCCAGATAGTTGTGGTTAAGAAGGGTGAGGACTTTAATAGGAATGCTGAAGGAATAGAATCTGCCTATGATATTCCATTTGATGCTAAGGAGGGTAGCTCACCTATAGTAAACTATCCATCAACCAGTAATACAAATCCTATAGTTCCTGGTACCGAGGATGTAAATGTATCATACCGCACACATGTACAAACCTACGGCTGGCAGGGCTGGAAATATAACGGTCAGATGTCAGGAACTAGTGGAGAAAGCAAGAGACTCGAGGGTATCGAGATAAAGCTTACCAACAGAGACTGTGAAGGTGGTATAGCCTATGCAACCCATGTGCAGACCTACGGCTGGCAGGGTGCTGACCTGGATAATCCAGCAACCTGGAGACAGGATGGCCAGATGGCAGGAACCCACGGCGAATCAAAGCGCCTTGAGGCTATATGTATAGCTCTTACAGGAGAGATGGCGGATAACTACGACATTTACTACAGAGTACATGCACAGACCTATGGATGGCTTGGCTGGGCGAAAAATGGTGCCCCTGCAGGAACAGCAGGACTATCCAGAAGACTTGAGGGAATTCAGATAGTAGTGGTTCCTAAGGGAGCTAATGGTCCGGTAGATGCATATATGGGTATAACATCCGCTAATCAGGATGCATACATAGAAAAGTAAATAGTATGGTGATTAAGTGGCACAGATCTTATGTAAGATTTTGTGCCACTTGTTTTTTAAAATTAATTAAATGCGTCGGAAATCCCATGAAATATGCAAGATGAATTGTCTTTACAAAATGCCAATGCTACAATACAAAGGAAGAAAAAACTCAAGGAGGGAAAAGGATGAAAAAGTTGATGAAGCAATTCCAAGCATTGTTTATGTCTTTGATTATGGTGATAAGCTTGTTGATGGTAGCGCCAGTCACTGTAAAGGCAGAGGAATTTTATATGCCTACCATAAAGTATAAGGTTCACAGACAGACATATGGTTGGGAAGATGAGTGGAAGACAAACGGCGAAAGCTCTGGAACCATGGGAGAAAGTAAGAGATTAGAAGCAATCTACATAGAGGTAGAAGACGATAATCTTGGAGTAGAGTACAGAACCCATATTCAGGGTATTGGCTGGGAGGAAGGCTGGAAGGCCGATGGAGAGCTAAGTGGTACAGAGAAGCAGTCAAGGAGATTAGAAGCAATCCAGATAAGGCTTACAGGAACAGATGCTCAGTATTACGATGTATACTATAGAGTACATGCACAAAATTATGGCTGGCTTGGCTGGGTTAAGAATGGCGAATCTGCAGGAACAGCAGGACAGTCAAAGAGATTAGAGGCAATTCAGATAGTAATTGTTCCAGCAGGCTGGTATCCAAGAGATCTTGGATGTGAAGGTTCTATGGGCTGTGGATTCGTTGACATTGCCAAGAATCCATCTCACGACGAAATAGGAATGGTTAATTATAGAACTCATGTACAGACCTATGGAGATCAGGCTTGGGTTAGCGATGGTTCTATAGCAGGTACATCTGGTGAAAGTAAAAGACTTGAGCAGATTTATATTGGCGTAGATAATACTAAGCTTGGTAATCTTTCAGGTAGTATAGAGTATAAGACTCATGTACAGTCATATGGCTGGTTAGATTGGGTAAAGGATGGAGAAGCATCTGGTACATCTGGTGAAAGTAAGAGACTTGAAGCAATTAAAATCAGATTAACAGGTGATTTGGCAAGGAATTACGATGTATACTATAGAGTGCACGCTCAAAATTATGGTTGGTTAGCGTGGGTTAAGAATGGTGCACCTTCAGGTACTGAGGGCTACGGTAAGAGATTAGAGGCAATTCAGATAGTAGTAGTACCAAAGGGAACTGAAGCACCGAATGCTCTTCCTGCTGATGATGATGCATCAGGCTATGTTAGTGAGGATGGAAGCTGTTCAGATGTGGATACCACTATAGAGAAGACAGATTCTGGTATTACTGTTACTGATACAAAAACACCGATATATATTTACTCATGGAATGAAGAGTTTTTAACAAGAATAGATTCACATTTTAGAAACAGATATCCTGAATATTCAGATTTGGTAATTACCAAGAACTTAGATTTATCAGGTACTGGCCCAGATTATGAAGAGGCAATAGATGAATTGATGGCTGTTGGTGGAGCAGAGGTTCCTTCAATTTTCGTAGCAGATAATGATGTTATTAAGCAATTTATGGCAAAGGATTATGTAATTCCTGTATCAGATATTGGTATTACTGAGGAAATGTATGCTAATGCATATGATTACACTGTTCAGATGGGCACTGTGGATGGCGAGCTTAAGTCACTTGCTTGGCAGGCGACTCCTGGCGTAGTGGCTTATAGAACAGATATAGCTGAGGAGGTTTTAGGCTATAGTGATCCAGACAGAATTCAAAGCGAGGCATTAGGTGATTGGGATAAATTCTTTGAAACCGCAGAGAAGATGAAGGCAGCAGGCTATTATATTACATCAGGTCCTGATGAGATAAAGTATGCCATGATGGATTCAGCAGAGTCTCCATGGGTTGTAAATGGTTGTCTTAATATAGATCCTGCAGTGGAGCAGTATTTAGATTATTCAAAGAAGCTTGCTGATGGAGGATATACGAAGAATGCTCAGCAGTGGTCTTTTGAGTGGACAGATAATATGGCTGATGATGTATTCTGTTATTTTGGATGTAGCTGGTTTATTCCATGGAGTCTTACTGTAGAGGAAACAGAAGCTTTTGGTAAGTATAATGTTGTTGTTGGTCCAGCTCCATACCATTGGGGTGGTAGTTATGTGATGGTAACAGAAGAATGCACCAACAAGGAGCTTGCAGCACTTGTGCTTTATACTATGTGCTGTGATGAAAAAGCCATGTATGATTTATATGCCATGGATTATGACTTCTGTAATAACAAGGCTGCAGTTCAGCAGCTTATCCAGGATGGTAAGGGCTGTCTTGAAAAATTAGGTGGACAAAATCCACTTGCAGCATACGATGCGGCTGCCAAGGGCGTTAACCGTGAAGCAGCTGCGGTATATGATAATTGGTTTTATAACTTTGTGATTATGGCATCAGATGACTATAACGCAGGAGAATTAGCAACTAAGACTGAGGCTATGGATTACATTAAGGAATGTGTATCAGTTAAATTCCCTGAAGTTACTATAAAATAAGGTATTTCAAATAAATGTAAATGTATTAATATCATATAATGTGGCAAAAATAATTGTCACATTATATGATATTTTTATTTTTGAAAATGATAATTGCTATTAAAAATGATAATTATTATCAATTTTAGCGTAGACATGGAATCTGTTTGATGATATTATTATTTTATCAACCAAATGCAACAAATATTATACCATGCATATGATAATATAGTGGCATTGGTTTGGGAAAAACATTTTTAATATGTCATTATAAACATCGAAAAATCTAAATATAGATGGGAGGAGGATATGAATGAGAGACGTATTAATAGCTATATGGGTGCCATTTTTGGGAACTATGCTAGGCTCGGCCTGCGTATTTTTTATGAAGGGTGCTCTTAATGATAAAGTCCAAAAGGCACTATCTGGATTTGCTGGTGGAGTGATGATAGCTGCCTCGGTGTGGTCATTGCTTATACCGGCCATTAATATGGCAGAGGAAAATGGCATGGGCAAACGATCATTTGTCCCGGCGGCAGTAGGTTTATTGTTAGGTGTAATATTCTTGCTATTACTGGATAAAATAATACCTCATTTGCACCTTGCAGATGAGCAGGCTGAAGGACCAAAGGTAAACCTTAAGAAATCAACTATGCTTATACTTGCAGTTACCCTACATAATATTCCTGAAGGAATGGCAGTAGGAGTTACATTTGCAGGAATGTTGTCTGGAGAGGCAAATATTACATTTATGGGAGCTATGGCCCTT
>JAGALE010000027.1 GCA_017625335.1 Lachnospiraceae bacterium | reverse complement strand
AGTCCGCTACCCGTTTTTCTTCCAATGTATCAACTGTGTATGGTATACCCTTATCATCCTTGCTGTCTGGATAATAAGGGAGTTTTAGTTTTTTGAGCTTAGAATCTCTTTGATAGCAGTACTATAATTTGTCAGGAATAATAACATCTGCTTGTCAGACATTAATTTCTTAATGGCTGCTGCCGTATATGTAATCTCGTTTTTATTGCGAGATATAATCAAAGCCGTTGCTTCATACAAAAATTCTATAGCCTCCATACAACCTTCTATATCATCTCCAGAAGGTTTGGTAATTTTCTTAATCTTTTCTCCTATAATTGGAAAAAGGTCGCTAATATACTTTGATGGTGTATATATCTCTACTTTTGAACCATCTGGCAAAATAATATTTAGCAACACTTTTTCTTCTTTTCTTAAATCTAATATTTTGTTCAATTCTTTCCCCTCCTATATATAGCTTTAGGAAGGGTGACTTTACCCTTCCCTAGCTTATATTACTGGACTATACTTTAGGCACCTTCACCCTCAGGATCCGTTGACTCAGGTTCCGTTGACTCAGGTTCCGTTGACTCAGTTCCTTCTACTGTTGCATCCAGAATTTCTTCTATATACTGAATAAGAGTTCCCTCGTCATCCTGTGGCTCACAGATAATCTCTGCATCAATAATAGTCTCCTTGTCCTTTATGAATGATAAGGAGAATCCTGCCTTATTCTTACCCACTATAAGAATCCAGATATCTCCATCCTTCTTGTCAGTATGATGGAAGCAGAATACATAACTCTTACCATTATCGTTACCAGGGCCACCAACCTTAATAATTCTTCTCTTGCCATCATCAGAAGTTGATACTCTACCAGTTGATGTCATAACACCAAGAGTATTGGCATCAAATGTCATTACTCCACTTTTAAGTGAAGCTTCTTCTTCTGTAATAATCGTTTTACTAACCAAGCCTTTATCGTCCTTAGCCGTATAAGTACTTGGTTTGTAATCAATTATAGCTCCACCATTAATATAGCCAAGAATGGTTTTCTTTACACAGATTACATCTATCTCTGGCAGTTCTCCAGTAAACTCCATATAGTGAAGATCACCAGAACCTAATACTATTCTTTCATTACTCATGCTTCTTTACCTCTTTTCTCTAAAATTAAATTCGTATGATATTTGTACCAGATTTTCTTCTGATATAGTCGCCACTTCTTTGACACATGGCATATCATACAACACAACTTTTTCTACTTTTTCTTCTAACGAAGTATCTCTACTCTCTACACTTGAATTAAAGTGGACATATAACTCTAGTACACCTTCTACATCTACCAACATCTTGGGATGGAAATCTGGACCTTTATCCTCCTCAAACCAGAGGTAGCATATGTAGGGCGGATCTGGATTAGGTGTAGCCTTTGTATCTTTGAATTCATTTTCGGTGTAAGGTATATTCAAAGTAGATATTCTAGCCACAAACGTATTCTTATCCATTATTAATTATATCCTCCACTTTTCTCTCAAACTTTTTGATAGTCTTTTCTTCCACAGGTGCTATATGTGGTATGGCTCTAACTCTTTTCCCATCTCTTCCCACATGACCTTTTTCAAGTAAATGTGTGAGCTGATACCTTTTCTTGTTATGAACAGTATTGGTCTTTGACCTGGCACCAGTTTTAATATTAGTGCTACTCCAACTCTTCTTATATGCACCTGTTCTTTTAGGGCTTGTACTCTTAAGCTCCTTAGCAGCTTCCTTAGTAGTTTCATCTACTAATTCTTTAACCTTGTCATTAACAGTAGCTTCATACTTGCCTAGAACCTGATTTATTTGAGTTGAAAGATTAATATCTGCCATTATTACCAATCCTTTCTCCTGCATACAGTTCCATCTTATCCAAGCTCGGCTTGTAGGTCCTGTATATTGTCAGCCTATTACCTTTATACTCTAGTTCCGACTGCTCTGAATACTCTGAAGCAAGCATTTCAAATTTAAGAGTGTTTTTATATCCTCTCTGACCTGCATTAAGCTGTTCCTGGCTTCCAGTAGATTTTAGCTCTGCGAAAACATCTGTTTTCTCATCCAAGTCAGGGGTGTCTCCAGGTTCTACAAGAAATATACTTACTATCTCCATAACTCACCTCTTTATAGGTATAAGCTGACTCCTAAGAGTCAGCTTTTTCCTGTTTATATTTACCTGATGTCTTAATGTCAGCCTGAAGCATCTTATAACTTGCCATATGGCGGTCATAGTTATCATCCATACTAAACTTTGCCCTTACATACGTAAGTATAGCTTCTACAATCAAAGGATCGTCCGGCTCTTCAAGGTAAGAGCTATGCACACCTAATCTTGATAAATCTGCCTTGGCTGCATTAGCCAGTTGTTTGATATCATCATCAAGACTATCTTTGCTT
>JAGALE010000274.1 GCA_017625335.1 Lachnospiraceae bacterium | reverse complement strand
CATCCACTAGTTTCATCCAACTTAGTAAAAATCAACTTATAATCGTACATATCCTCGTAGGTTTTAGCAATACTCTTCAAATCACTAAGCTTTACCGTAGAGCTAACAACGAGAAAAACTTCACTTTCATAACCCTTAACAGAATCTATTATCTCTTGAAGATCCTTCTTTTGATCAGCATTTTTATGAGATCTACCTGCTGTATCAACAAATATAAAATCACATTTTTTGTGTTTTTCTACAACATTCAACATTTCCTCCGGAGTATACACTACTTCCATTGGGACAGATAAAATATTTGCATAGGTTCTAATCTGTTCAATAGCAGCAATTCTATATGTATCCACAGAAACCATAGCTATATTTTTCTTCTCCTCAAGCATAAACTTGGAAGCCAGCTTTGCCATAGTGGTAGTTTTACCAACTCCGGTATTTCCTATAAAAAATACCATTTTAGGTTTATCTTCACTAACCTTAAGCGGACTGATTTCTCCTAGTTTAAGCACAAGCTTCTGATATACCTTTGACAAAATATTATCAATAGGCACCTCATTAGATTCATTAGAAAATTCAGAGATAATTTGTTCTACGTGTTTTTCTGTAACCTCATTATCAAGAAGCTTTTTCTTTATTAATTCAATAACCTTATTCTCACTTTGTCTTTTTTCAACCTTTATCTCCACATCTTTTTCTTCTTCGTGGATTTTAATCTTATCAATAGACTCTGTGTACTTTTCTGCATCTGTCTTTTGTACAAGCTCATCTTTAGACATCGACATCTGTTGTTCCAAAAGCTTTGCTATATTATTAATTTTTTCTTCAATTACATTCTGAGCATCATCGCTATATGATTTCGATGAAGCAAAGCCTTTAACAAAAGCTGATGATTTCTTTTCCTCAGAATTATCCGATGATAAAACAGTACTACTCTTTTTCTCCGACACATTATCATCTATGGCTGCCGTAAGTTCAACCTTGGACTTCTTAAAAAGCGCAAAAAATCCTCTTGGTTTAATGGTTTTAACATTCATAACAATAGCGCCAGGTCCCAACTCCTTTTCAGCCATAGCTATAGCTTCTTTTTCAGTTTGTGCATTAAACTTTTTAATTATCATCGATAGTCACAACTCCCACAGATTTTAATTCAATATTGGAATCAATCTCATTATATGAAATTACAATCAAATCCTTAAAATAATCATTAGTTAATTTCTTAAAATACATTCTCACTATCGGAGATGTAATAATTATTGGCGCCTGCCCCTTATTCTCAAGCTTTTGTATCTCAATTTCAGTAGATTTTAATATGCTTTTTGTAACAGATGGATCCAAGGAAATATACGCTCCTTGTTCAGTCTGTTTAATAGATCCCATTATCATCTGTTCTATCTTAGGATCCAATGTAACAACAGATGTCATATCTCCATCACCGAAGTATTTGCTCGAGATGGCTCGTTTTAGACTTTGTCTTACATATTCAGTAAGAATATCTGTATCTCTACTTGTTGCTGCATAATCAGCTAATGTCTCGAATATTGTAATAAGATCTCTTATAGATATACCCTCTCTAAGAAGATTTTGTAATACCTTTTGAATGTCACCAACACCAAGAAGCTTTGGTACAAGCTCATCAACAAGAGTCTTATTAGTTTCCTTAATATTATCAATAAGATTCTGAACATCCTGTCTGTTAAGAAGCTCATCAAGATGTTTCTTAATTATCTCAGTTAAATGAGTGGCAATAATAGATGGTGGATCAACAACAGTATATCCCAAAGACTCAGCACGTTCTCTCTGTGATTCTGTTATCCACATCGCCTCTAGATGAAATGCAGGTTCAAAGGTGGGAATACCTGTGATCTCATCCTCCACATATCCAGGGTTCATAGCCATATAATGATCAAAAAGGATTTCTCCCTCACTAACCTGAATACCCTTAATCTTAATTATATATTGATTGGGATTAAGCTGAATATTATCTCTAAGTCTTATGATTGGAACAACAGCACCAAGCTCCAATGCAATTTGTCGTCTAATCATAACTACACGATCAAGAAGATCTCCTCCCTGATTAACATCAGCTAAAGGTATTATACCATAACCAAACTCCAATTCAATAGGATCCACATGTAGAAGTGAGTTTACATTCTCGTGACGTCTTACCTCATCAGCCTGTACTTCTTCTTCCTCAATTTCCTCCTTTATAGCCTGCTCCTGCTGAGTACCTTTTATTGCAAATGATAGCACAATAAACAACAATCCATAGGCACCACAAAATCCCAAGCTAAGAGGAGTCATAACACCAAGACCAATCATGGTTATACCAACCATGAGCAATACCTTAGGAATACTAAATAGCTGTCCTATTAAAATATCACCAATATTTTCCTCTTTAGAGGCTTTGGTAACTAGAATACCTGTAGAAAGAGAAATAAGCATAGATGGTATCTGAGAAACCAAGCCATCACCTATTGTAAGTATAGTAAACTTTTGCAAAGCTTCACCGGCAGTCATCCCCATAGATGTCATACCCATAACAAGACCACCAATTATGTTAATAACTGTAATAATAAGACCTGCTGTAGCATCTCCCTTAACGTACTTAGATGCACCATCCATAGCTCCAAAGAAAGCTGATTCTTCCTGTATTTTCTGTCTTCTCGCAATAGCCTCCTGATCGGTAATAGCGCCCGTATTAAGATCGGCATCTATAGCCATCTGCTTACCAGGCATTGCATCAAGAGTAAATCTTGCTGTTACTTCTGATACTCTCTCCGAACCTTTGTTTATAACCATCATCTGAACTATGATAAGCACAATAAAAACAATGGCACCAATAACAAGATTTCCTCCTCCAACAAAGGATCCAAAAACCTCTACAACCTGTCCCGGATTACCGGTTGACAATATAAGTCTTGTAGATGACACATTAAGCGATATTCTAAAGACTGTAGTAAACAAAAGCAATGTGGGAAATCCCGACATATTAAGAGTTTCACTTGTAAACAAGCAATTAAACACTATAATAAGTGCCATGGAAATATTAAATAAAATTAAAACATCCAACAAAGTAGCAGGAATAGGAATAATAAGAAACACAATAGCCGCTAACAAATACACTCCCAAAAACAAATCATTTCTTTTCATGTGCTCTCCTCCTTCCTCATTTATTACAAAAATTTATATATCTAAATAATAGCTAATTTTATTTAAAGCAATTAACTTACCTTATTTCTTTCACCATAAACATAAGCCAAGACCTCGGCAACAGCCTGATATAGCTCTGTAGGAATTTCTCTTCCGATATCAACATTACTATATAGCATTCTAGCCAATGGCTTATCCTCATATATAACAACATCATGTTCTTTTGCAATTTCCTTTATTTTAAAAGCCAAATAATCAGCACCCTTTGCAACAACAATAGGGGCTTGATTAAGAGTATTATCATATTTAAGAGCAACAGCAAAATGAGTTGGGTTTGTAATTACAACATCCGCCTCAGGTATACTTTGCATCATCCTTCGTCTAGAAGCCTGTTGCATTCTCTGTCTTTGCTGTGATTTAATCTTAGGATCTCCCTCCTGATTCTTATATTCATCCTTAACCTCTTGTTTGGACATCCTGAGATCCTTCTTGTGTTTTAATTTTTGAAACACCAAATCTCCAAAGGCAATAATAAAATAAAATATAGAGACCTTAAGTCCCAAATCTATAACTAAATCAAACAAAATGCCCAAGGAATCATTAATATTTAAATCGTACACTGTCAATAATATATTAAGATTATCCTTTATAACAGAATAACAAATTGCAAATATTATGGCTATCTTTACGATAGACAAAAGCAAATCGAACAAAGCCTGCTTCGAAAACATTCTTTTAAACCCTGATATAGGATTTAACTTATTTAGCTTAGGCTGTAAAGGTTTCGATGTAACCATCCACTTAATCTGCAGACTCTGAGAAAAAAAAGCTACAACCAAAGAGATAAGAAAAAAAGGTAAACAAGTTATTGTAATATAAAGCAAGCCATCTGTTAAAAGTTGGACAACTGTCACCGAATTAAAAGGACTATTTGCATATACATCTAATTCATTCCAATATTTAAAAAATACATCAACCAATCTTTGTCCCAAAAAACCGATAAATATTTTAAGACACAAAAATACCGACAAAAGCGTTGCTGCAGTTGTTATCTCCTTACTTTTAGCAACCTGT